>MGXL01000044.1:0-296 GCA_001801365.1 Gammaproteobacteria bacterium RBG_16_57_12
CAATAGTGTGACGTTAAAATGAAATATTTCCAGTACAAAACATAACCCCTTGATGATTTGCACTTTTGCCCTGAAAGTTGCCGCTGTGACATTCCCCCGCCAGTAAAGTAACCCTCTCTCCTGTCGATCATTTCATCAGGACCGGGACACCGTTAGTCCATTAAATCCTTGATGGGCCGGATGATCAGCGGAGGGGCCATGAAGCATTGCAGACCCTATCTCATAGCCATAGCGCTGTTGCTGGCGGCAGTGACGGCCAGGGCCGATGCGCTGGATAGCGTTTGGGAAGCCTACCA
>MGXL01000044.1:328-5716 GCA_001801365.1 Gammaproteobacteria bacterium RBG_16_57_12
CCCCCTGGCCGAGGCCGATTCGGGCGAGGCCCAGTTACTGCTGGGCTATATGTATCTGTATGGTCAGGGCGTGTTACGCAACTATGAGGCCTCGGCCACATGGTTTTTGCGCGCTGCCCGGGTCAATAATACGGATGCGCAATTCTCCCTGGGCCTGATGTATGAGCAGGGCCGCGGACTGGCGCAAGATACCGGAGAGGCCATGGAGTGGTACCTGAAGGCGGCCAGGGGTGGCAACGCCGATGCCCAGAACTATCTGGGCGTGCTCTACAGTCGCGGTGAGCGGGTGGAACAGAATTATGCCACCTCGGCCAGGTGGTATCGCGAGGCGGCGGGGCAGGGCCTGGCCGATGCCCAGTATCACCTTGCTTTATACTATCTGGAGGGATTGGGTGTCGGTGAAAACCCTGGTCTCGCCGCGCAGTGGCTCGGCAAGGCCGCGGCACAGGGCCATAAAGAGGCGCAGACCACTCTTGGAAATATGTACCTCGATGGCCTGGGTGTGGCACAGGATTATCTTGCCGCGCAGAAACTTTTTATCCAGGCCGCTGCCCAGGGCGATATCGATGCCCAGTTCAATCTCGGCAGGATGTATGCCCAGGGACTGGGGGTGGTGAAAAATGCGGACTACGCCAGACGCTGGTGGCAGCGGGCCTCGGTGCAGGGACATGCCCAGGCAAGAGACCAGCTGCTGGAACTCAAAAAACAGGAGGCGGCAGCCAGGGCCAGATATCCGCTGCCTTACATGAATACCCGCTATGCTAAATATGGCTGAGCGCGGCTGATCTGGCCGACGCCAATCCGGTCTCTGCCGCCGGGGGCCAGTATTCTGGCCAGCAATCCCATGGCAAGCTGGCCGGTCGGCACGGAGATCCTGACCCGGTGCCCACTACCCGGCGCAACCTGTAATGGATTTCCCTTGAGGCCCATCATGCACGTCAGCAGGAACCGTTGATTTCCCTGCGGCAGGATCAGTTCCAGTTCATCGCCCACGGCAAATCTGTTTTTGACATCGATCTCGGCCATGCCGCTGGCCGGGTCATAGCCGGTGATTTCACCGACGAACTGCGCCTGATTGTTTTTGGAAGCGCCTTCCAGATAGTTCTGGTGTTCGGCGCTGTGGTGGCGCTGATAGAAGCCATCGGTGTAGCCGCGGCTGGCCAGGGAATCCAGGGCGCCCAGCAGTGTGGGATCAAACGGCCTGCCGGCTACCGCGTCATCGATCGCCCGGCGATAGACCTGGGCGGTGCGCGCCACGTAATAATGGGACTTGGTCCGGCCTTCGATCTTCAGCGAATCCACGCCGATCTGGGTCAGGCGCTGCACGTGCTCGATGGCGCGCAGATCCTTGGAATTCATGATATAGGTGCCGTGCTCGTCTTCCATGATCGGCATCAGCTCGCCGGGGCGGCTGGCCTCTTCGATCAAATAGACGTTGTCCGCCAGCGGATGGCGCGGCAGGTCCCCGCAGGCGGACAGCTCGGGCTGATTCATGGCCTCGATGGTGTCTATTGATTCATCAAAGGCATGCCATTTCAAGGCCTTGAAATCGATCTTGTGGATATCGCCGCTGAGGTCCTCCTGGCCGGCGTTCATCTTGTAATCCCAGCGGCAGGCATTGGTGCAGGCGCCCTGGTTGGGATCGCGATGATTGAAATAGCCGGAGAGCAGGCAGCGCCCGGAATAGGCGATGCACAGGGCGCCGTGCACGAATACCTCCAGCTCCATGTCCGGGCAGCGCTGGCGGATATCGGCGATTTCATCCAGCGACAGCTCCCGCGACAGGATGACGCGCGGAATCCCCAGGGACTGCCAGAATTTCACCGCGGCATAATTGACCGTGTTGGCCTGCACGGACAGATGGATCGGCATCTGCGGCCACTTTTCCCGCACCAGCAGGATCAGGCCGGGGTCGGCCATGATCAGGGCATCGGGCTTGAGGTCGATGACCGGTGCGATGTCGGCCAGGTAGGTATCCACCTTGCGGTTATGCGGAATGACATTGCTGGCCAGATAGAACAACTTGCCACGGGCATGCGCCTCGTGTATGCCCGTGGCGAGATTCTCCAGGGTGAAATCATTATTGCGCACCCGCAGGCTATAGCGCGGCTGGCCCGCATAGATGGCATCGGCGCCATAGGCGAAGGCATAACGCAGGTTATTCAGCGTGCCGGCGGGTGAGAGGAGTTCAGGTGCCTTCATGTGTGTACAACTATAGGAAATCAATGGGGTTGATGAAGCTGCATTATACCTTGGTGAATGAGCCTGGCGATAGCTGCGCCGGGCAAAATACCCGCCAGCCCTGATGTCTGCGGGCGATGTTCGCCGCTCCGGGGGCGTGTCGATGTGCCAGGATCTGAATGAATTGTAATTTGATCGGATTAGGCTATGATCTAAGCAATGCCCAGTATAGCCGCATAGGGAGGTGCTATGAAAATATCCACACATCATCATCTACACGCCCATCCCGAGCGCCCTTCAATACTCATCGTCGATGACGATCCCGATATCTGTCAGTATATTGATATCAGTTTGCAGGGCAGTGGATATACCACCCAGCAGGCACAAAGCGGCGAAGAGGCGCTGGAAAAGATACGAATCCGGGCGCCTGATCTGATATTGCTGGATATCATCATGCCTGGCATGGGAGGGATCGAAGCGGCCCGGCTGATCAAATCCGCTCCCGAAACACAGAGTCTGCCCATCGCCATGATCACCGTGGCGGACGATCGGGAGGCGAAATTGCGTTGTCTGGAAATCGGGGTGGAGGATTTCCTCAACAAGCCCCTCGATTATGCCGAATTATTCGTGCGGGTACGCAATCTGTTGCGGCTCAAGAACTACAATGATGTTCTTAGTCAGTACTCACAGACCCTGGAGACGCAGGTTCAAACCAAGACCCGGGAGGTCAAGCAGTATTGCATCGAAACCGTGATCACCCTGACCCGCGCCGCGGAATATCGCGATGTGGATACCGGCGGTCACGTCAGCCGTGTCAGCCAGTATTCCCGGGAGCTGGCCTGCTCGCTCGGCATGGACCAAGCGTTCTGCGAAGATATTTTTTACGCCAGCCCCATGCACGACATCGGCAAGATCGCCATCCCCGACAGCATTCTGCTGAAACCGCAGGCGCTGTCATCGCTGGAGTGGGAAGTCATGAAGACCCATACCACGCTGGGCAGGGAGATATTGATACAATGTGAGAGCCCCTATCTGCTGATGGGCGCGGATATCGCGCAAAGTCATCATGAGCGCTGGGATGGCGGAGGCTATCCTGCGGGTCTGGCGGGGGAACAGATACCGCTGGCGGCCAGGATCATGGCGCTCTGCGATGTCTATGATGCCCTACGTTCCAGGCGGCCCTATAAACCTCCCTATAGCCACAAGGAGGCGGTAAACATCATCCAGCATGGAGACGCCTATTTGAAACCGGGTTATTTTGATCCCCGGATTTATCAGGCATTCCTGAACACCAGCGATCATTTCGATGCCATTTTTGAAGACACCCGCCCGAACCAGCTGCAACTGACAAGTGTCTGATAGCGTTCCCTTGATCCTGCTGTATCAGAAAGTGATCAAGGATTATTGCTGATTGATGCGGCCGGTGATTTTCTGGCATTCCTTCTGCCATCTGGGCACCAATTCGGCGATGCCCAGCCTCTCCAGATAGGCCATGTCCAGATGCTCACCAGCCCGGCACTGGTCATGGAGCAAGGCGCTGGCGACATAAACGGATAGCAGCGGAGAAGGTATCTTGCCACCATGGCCGACCGGGTCATGGTGAAACAGAACCGCCTCGGTGATCGGATCGGGCAGACCCCATAAACCCAGCAGGTAGGCGCCGATTTCGGCGTGTGTGGCGCCTAAATGCTCCTTTTCCTCGCGGCAGGGATTTGAGGATTCCTCTGCCAACTTCTGTTTGAAGCGGCCGTATTCCTCTGGCAGGTTCATGCTGAAAATCAGTATGCCGATGTCATGCAGCATGCCGGCGATGGTTGCGCTGGCCACGAGCGAGGGATCTTTTTCCATGGAGGCGCAGATATGCTTGGACAGCAGGCCACAGGAAATACTGTGTTGCACAAAAGCCGGCAGGTCCAGGGCGCTCTGGGTTTTGCTGTCAGCCTTGCTGAAGAGGTGATAGGTGAGCGTCAGACTTTTGATGACATCAATACCCAGGCACTGAATTGCGCGTAAGACCGTCGTGGCCGGTTGACTGGCGGAGAACAGTGGAGAATTCGATAATTGCAGAATTTTTGCCGTCATGGCGACATCTTTTTCAATAATCGATGCCACTTTATCCAGCGAGGAGTGTGGTGACTCGAGTTCTTCGACAATTTCGAAATACAGTGATGGCGGACTGGGCAGTGATTCGATGCGGCCAACCAATGATCTGATGGCCTCATCGTTGACGATATTGCGAATTTTTACCGTTCGCCGGATGGTGGCCATGAGCGTCTCGGGTTCACAGGGTTTGGCGAGAAACTGATGAATGATGGTTGATGATTCCAGCGCCAGTTCGAGGTCGGCATGGCCGGACAGCGCCAGGCGTGTCATGGCCGGGTAAAGCTGCTTTACCCGCTTCAGCAATTCGACGCCATCCATGCCCGGCATGCGTATATCGGAGACGATCACATCAAATGCGGCGTGCTTGAGCCGTTCCAGCGCGTTTTCCGCGCCCTCGATAAACTCCATCTCCCATTCCTCGCGCATGTTCCTTAACGAGCGGCGCAGGGCGGAAAGCACGTTGGGTTCGTCATCAACAAACAGGATTCTGATCATTTGGAGTCTTTTTCAATAGGTCCGTCCGGGCCCCTGCGGGCATGGGCTCTTGATCCATCATCCATAATGCGCGGGGGCCGACCCCATCCAATATAAACGCATGTCCGAAACAGAACAAGCCATAACGCGCATGAAGAGTGCGGATTATCTCTTCTTCAGCGCAAGCCGCGGGCACCATGCCTTTTGCGGACCCTTTCCAGAAGGCTGTCAGGTAACTACGACCGCTTGCCCTTGTCCCTGTCGCCGTGTTGTGTCTCCTTCAGGAGCAGCTGCAGTAGGCGCTCCTGGCGGCTCAACACACGCAGCAGCTTGCGACAGCAATCACCGCCGCTCGAGCCACCGCCATCGTTCGACCCGCCATCGCCAGGCGGCTGGCGCGGGTCGAGCACGGCCTTGGTACGATGCGCCTCGCGATGATAGGGTTTGGTTCCTCGGACTCCGTCGGCCGTGAACGTCAACTGGTAATTTCCAGCGACGTAGGTCTGGGTGAACACACCACCGTAATCACCGTCGTCGGCCTGCCCATCCTGGTGCGCGCCGTCGTCGTGCAGCGGCACGGTGTATTGCTGGCCGGTGGGTGAGGTCACCTGTACCCGTACCGTCGAGCCC
>MGXL01000044.1:5756-6095 GCA_001801365.1 Gammaproteobacteria bacterium RBG_16_57_12
GGCGTATGGTGTCGCCGATGTACTTGGGCGCCGGCTCGACATAAGGCTGCATGCGCAGATTCGAGCCCGCCCCGATCGCGATGCCGTAATCGACCGGCTGCTTGAGATTCTCACACTTGCGCGGCAGGAAGCCGGGGCCGGAATCCTTGCCGATCTCGCCGGTGCAGACATAGCCGGAATGTTCGACCCACACGGTCCAGCGGCCGACGTAGCGGTGCGGCTCCTTGTGCGGGAAGAAAAACTCCGCGAAACGCGCCGTCGGTGTCGAGCGGTAGCGCACGCTGAACCCGGGCGGCAGCGCATTGCCGGACAGGATTTCGCCTTTCGGGCTCTCGATAT
>MGXL01000044.1:6158-6437 GCA_001801365.1 Gammaproteobacteria bacterium RBG_16_57_12
GGATATCGAACTCATGCGCGTGCTTCATGCCCGGCGCGATCGTGTAGAATGGATCCGAGATCTGGGCCAGGCCCGCCGTCTCCATGAATATCTGGGTGAAATACTTTTCCAGCAGAAAGTACTTCTTGCCCGTGAGATCCTCCGCACCCTGGTAGCTGGCGCCGGTCGTGCTGGCGAGCTGGGTCAGGGCCGCGCTGTCTATCGTGCCCGGTGCGCCGAGTCCTATCGCATAAATCTTCACGCCGCCTGGCGGCATCCAGGGGCCGGTGTCCTGCAAGG
>MGXL01000045.1:0-1566 GCA_001801365.1 Gammaproteobacteria bacterium RBG_16_57_12
GGGTGGACAAGAGCGCATCTCTATTACGTGCTCACACTGGATCGAAGTGGATGCGGAAGAAACCTACGACATGATTAGGTCTGCGCTCTCCTTAGACATATATGTGCTTTCTGGACGTTATGAGTCGACGGACTGGGAAGTCGGTCCTGCCCTCTGGCAGGGTGTACTAATAACTGGCGTGGCGAAAGTGCATGTTACGTCTGAATAACGGATGGCGCGAAGCCTTCGGACCAGCGTAGGTGTTGGATACATTGAGATAATCAGGAGGCATGTATGCTTACCAAAAGAGCTAGTAACCAATGGCGTTCCAATAGACTAGTAGTCCACGTAGAACCGCAAGCTTGTAACCTGCGTTTTTGGTGTTCCTCGTTGCTGCTGCCCCTTGTATATCTCGCTGGCGGTAGCGCACACGCAACACCTTTGAGCTGGCCGCTTGACGGCAATCAGAAAACTACGCCGATTGCTAACGTCTACGGCCAGTACAATGACTATGGGGGTAAACAATATACGCATCCGGGCACCGATTTCAAAGCCAATAGCGGAACAAAAGTATCTGCGGGCACCAACGGAAAAGTATCTAGGATTGATACAGCTCCACCTCATGCCAAGGGCGTGTTAGTCAAGACTGATGCAGCGAACGCATGGGCGTGGGCCTACTACCATATTGACATTAAACCCGGGTTAAATGTTGGTGATGCGGTCACTCCGGCTACAGAACTAGGGACAGTCTATAATCTTGCCCCGACTTGGAACCACTTACACCTCGGATATGTCGATGCTGCCAACCCATACGACACTGGACAGCAGAACCCACTGCGGCACATCACCTATACCGACACCAAAAAGCCTACCATCCCCAACCAGGATGCCACGCCCGACAAAGACGCGTTCATGTATTACCCTAACCAAACTGAGAACGTGTACTTCGAAACCGTGATACCCAATACCAATCTCGGCATGAAGGGCAAGGATCAGACCCTGGTTGGGTTGCGCGCACCCACGGTGGGCAATCCAGGTGTCGCGAATAAATCCGAGATTGATGTTACCGTATCGGCCTATGACGAAATTGACGACTCACCCTACCGGATCGGGCGGTACCGCATGGGCTACTGGATCGATGGCTTCCCTTATCTTCCCGCCTCAGCCAGCGTGGAGAAACACGTCACCTTCCGCTTCTGGGATGTGGCACCTAATCAGGACAACGGGGCCAAGAACCTGCTTTACAAGGATGACACCAAGGCCGATTCAGCCGGCGAGTGGACCAAAGGCGAAACCAAAGGCACCGGCACGTTCTGGCATATCGTTACCAACACCACAGACACCTCGAATGAAGGCATCCCAAGCCCAAAACCTGTCGCGAATGCAGCTTGGAAGACCAAGGGCGCTGCAGCTGTGAATACCAAGGCCCGCTCACCAGACGGCGAGTACAACATCGTCAGCTTCGCCAACGATCTGAAAGGTAACGTCGATAGCGACTTCACCCGCGTACGGGTGGACAACTTCGAGCAACTAGCCGGTGTCAAGTCGGCTACCACGCCGGAGTTCATGGTCAGCCCGACTTATAAG
>MGXL01000045.1:1579-3344 GCA_001801365.1 Gammaproteobacteria bacterium RBG_16_57_12
ATATCTCCTTATGAGTTTAAGATTGGCGATGATATCTATACGCGAGCTATTGAACTGCTTGCTGATGACATCATTAATGCATACCTATTTGAGCACGATGAATGGTGGAGCGAAGGAGATCTATTGGCTGGATATCTTGCCACCGCGACGTTTTTAACAGATAGCTATGGTTATACGGACTGGGGGTATATTTGGACAGCTGATAGAACCGGCATGTTTGATATTATCTTTGACTATGACTCTGACGGCGTCTTTTCCTATACGCTGGACCCACTGATTGCGTTCCATGTCACTGAACCAAGCGTAATTGCGTTGTTCCTTACTGGGCTTATAGCCTTGGGATTCGGGCGGCGCCATGCTCACGCAGGGTGGCTCAGATCAGCGGAAACATCTTGTCCGGGTTCAGGATGTTGTGCGGATCGAACACCTGTTTGATCTGGCGCATCAGCGCCAGGGTGGCCGGGTCGATCTCGCGGCCGACGAAGGCCTGTTTTTCCATGCCCACGCCGTGTTCGCCGGACAGGGTGCCCCGCAGGCACAGTACCAGGTCGAATACCTCGTCCAGGCAGTGTTCCGCGGCGTGCATTTGCAGCGGATCGTCGGGATTGATCAGGAGGTTGACGTGGATGTTGCCGTTGCCGGCGTGGCCGAAATTGACGATGGTGATGCCATGGCGCCGGGCCAGTTGTTCCAGGCCGTCGATCAGCTCGGCCATATGGGAGACGGGCACGACCACGTCTTCATTGATCTTCTTCGGCGCGATGGTGCGCAGCGCGGGCGACAGGGCCTTGCGGGTGGCCCACAGCGCATCGACCTCCTGCTGGCTCTGTGCAATGGCCAGATCGAGCAGTCCCTCTCCCGCCGCCGCTTGACTCACCGCTTGCACGGCCTCTTCAAGGCTGGCGGGCGAGCCGTCCACTTCAATCATCAACAAGGCCCCGGCCTGCTGCGGCAGCTTGGCCTGCGAATAGTTGCGGATCATCTCGATGGCCCGGGCATCGATGAACTCGAGGGCGCAGGGAATGACCGGCTGCGCCATGATGCGGGACACCGCTGCCGCGGCCGTGTGCATGTCCCGGTAGACCGCCTGCAGGGTGCGTTTGGCGGCAGGTAACGGCGTGAGTCGCAAGGTGGCCTCGGTGATGACGGCCAGGGTGCCTTCGCTGCCGATCAGCAGGCGGGTCAGGTCATAGCCCACCACGCCCTTGGAGGTGTAGACGCCGGTGCGGATGGCCTCCCCCGTGCCGGTGACGGCGCGCAGCCCCAGGGTGTTTTCCCGCGGGGTGCCGTATTTGACGGCGCGCGGGCCGGCGGAATTGTAGGCGAGATTGCCGCCGATGCTGCAAAAGGCCGCGCTGGTCGGATCGGGCGGCCAGAAAAATCCGTGCGCCGCCGCCGCGTCCTGCACCTCCTGGTTGGTGACGCCCGGCTCGACGACCATGACGCGATTGGCGGGATCGATGCTGAGGATGCGGTTCATGCGTTCGCTGGAGAGCACCACGCCGCCGTGGATCGGCACGCTGGCGCCGGTGGTGCCGGTGCCGCGGCCGCGGGCCACCAGGGGGATGCGCTGTTGATGACACAGCGCCACCACCCGTTGCACCTGTTCATGGCTGGTCGGCAGGACCACATAGGCAGGCAGGGCGTGGCGCCGGCTGTTATCCATGCCATAAGGCCAGCAATCCGCCGCCTCGGTGAACAGCTGCTCCGGCCCGACGATGGCGGCCAGGTCGTCTGCGATGGAGGCGTGGGGCGTGGCGATATT
>MGXL01000045.1:3355-12396 GCA_001801365.1 Gammaproteobacteria bacterium RBG_16_57_12
CGATCTGTCGGCTTGCGGAGAGTTGCCGGCCATTACTCTGGGGTGATTCACTGTGACCTTATGGCGTGGTCGCCGGGATTTCTTCCAGGATGATCTCGGTGCTTTCGATTTGCAGGTCCTGGCTGCCGGAGGGTGCCGGGGCGCTGTCGCCGGTCTTCTCGATGATGACTTCGGTGGAAGGGCTGTCGCCCGTGGTAGCCGGTTGTGCGGGTTGTTGTCCGGCTTGCGCAGGGCCCGCCGGTTGTGCAGTGACCGGCTTGGCGACATCGCCGGGATATTCGAAGGCCTTGACCACACGATCGACACCTTCGATGCGGCGCACGATGTCCGCCACGGCGTCAGATTCCTCTGGTGTGACCAGCCCCATGAGGTAAACGGCGCCACGTTCTGTAACTATCTTGATGTCAGTTATTTTGAGATTGCTTTTACGCAGCAGCCAGCCTTTGACATTGTAGGTGATCCAGGAATCATTGGCGCGCGATTCAACCGAACTTGGCGCGGCGATTTGCAGGTCATTATAAATTCTTTTCACCCCCGGGATCTGGTTGGCCAGCGCATCGATATGATCGAGGACTTCCTGCGTGGGGACTTCGCCGGTGAGTAACAACACCTGGTTATAACTGGTGGCATTCACATGGACCTGGGGGCCGATCACGGGGTCGGAATACACACTGTCGTTGATCTTCAGTTCGATGGCCTGATCGGCCACCATGGCGGCCGTGGTGCGCCGGTCGCCATGCGCCACGGCGGTGGAAGTGGCCGCGGCACCGCCGAGAAAGGCCGGTACGGCGCATGCTGACAGCAGCGGGATTGCAAAGGTGAGGGCCAGAAGTGCTGGAATGTTTCGCATAGGTAGTGGTTCCTGAAATATCGCCACGGCGGATAATCGTTGCATAATTATGCCTGAAATGCGTCTTTTATCCATTGTATTTCAGTCGCGGGTCCCGTGCCGGGCGAGATGCCCAGCACATCGAAGCGGCATGGCCGCGTGCGTTGATTCGTGTGACATTGCAGATAATGCTCGGCTGTTCTGCACAGCCGCGCCTGTTTTTGCCGGGTGACGCTCTCCAGCGCGCTGCCATAACGGGGGTGCTGGCGGTAGCGGACCTCGACGAATACCAGACAGTCGCGATCCTGCATGATCAGATCGATTTCCCCGGACTTGCAGAGGTAATTTCTTTCCAGCAGTTGCAGCCCCTGGCCACACAGATAGTTGCAGGCGAGATCCTCAGCGGCCTGGCCACGTGGCTGTCGGGGCGGGGTGGCCGTCATGTCATTCTCTGGGGCGGGGGATACCGCCTTTGAAAATGGCCCAGCCGAGCTGACGCTGGATCAGATTGTTGCTCAGGGAGAGGCGCCCGGTATTGCCGCTGTAGCTCAATACCCGGTTGGGGGCGTTGCCCAGGTACGCCGACAGGGCATAGGCGTCCGCGCCCAGGGCATAGAGACGCCAGTAATTGATGTTGACGTTGGGCCACTGCTGCCTGATTTTGTCCGGCAGGGTATTGTCCGGCAGTTTCCCGCCCAGGGTCCAGGGCATGTCACCGATGATCATGCCATCCATGTCCTGATCCAGCTGGGCATTTTTGTCGCCGCTGAAGGCGTGTGAGGTGCTGTAGACAGGCAGATCGCCCGCGTAGTGGAATTTGAGCTGCGGCTGCAGCAGGCGCGCCTGGCGCGGCAGGGCCGCGACAAAGATAAAATCGATATCCTGGCGGCGGCGCGGGGTGAATTCAATTTTCTCGCCCAACACATTGCCCAACTGCTTGTGGCGCTGCCGGCTCTGATCCAGGTTGAAGGCGTGACGGATGGCGCCGGAAAAATCACTTTTGTTGGCGTCGTAGGTTTCGATCGCTGCAATTTCGCCACCCAGTGCGGCCCAGCGCTGCAGGAAGGTCGCGGAGATACGGCTACCCCAGTCATTGTCGGGGACCAGCACCAGGGCGCGCAGCCGCCCGTCATTCCAGGCGCGCTCCGCAACCTGTTGCGCCTCATCTTCCGGAGACAGGCCGAACTGGAACAATCCGCGCGGGCCGCCTTCCGCCGGCACGGCATAGTTCAGCGCCAGGGTGGTGACCGGCAATTCATTCCCCGCCAGGCTGGCGACCGCTTCCTTTTCCAGCGGTCCGATAATAAATTTTGCGCCGGCTTCAACCGCCTGCTGATAGGCCCGCCGGGTCTGTTCATTATCGCTGCCGGTATCATAGATGCCGAGAACGGGCGTGACGTCCTCATGCCGGGTGCTGTAATGGGCGGCGATGATGCCGTCGCGCACCGCCTCGCCGGCCGCCGCGTAGCGCCCGCTCAGGGGCAAAATCAGCGCAATGTGATCGGGCAGCGGCAGCACGGCAAATTGCGGTTCGTTGAGACGGGCATCCAGCGCCTGTACTCTGGCCAATTCCGCCTCGGTCAGATCATGCCGGCGCCAGTCTTCAATCAGGCTGGTCAGGCGTGACAACTGCTGATTTTTATCCATGCCCTGGGTGGCGGGTGATTTGCCGGGTGGTGCCTGAAACAGTAACAAGAGGTTATCTGTCAACCGGGCAAGCTGATCCAGGACAGCGGCGCGGTTTTGCTGCCTGGGTTCACCGGCCTCCAGATACTGATCCAGCGCAATGCGCTCGCGCGTGGACGAATAGAGATCATTCAGCTGAGTGTAGGCCTTGAGGCGCAGGCCATGAAATTGACCGGCCTGGCCGGCAGGCAATGGGTCTTTTTCCAGCGGTTCCAGTTCAGCCAGGGCGGCTTTTACCTCGCGCTGTTGCAGGGCAATTTCTGCGGCGAGCAATTTTTTGCGTATCAAAAAACCGGGATCAGCGCCGCCAAGATCGATTTGCTCCAGATTGGTTTTGGCATCGCGGGCATGGTTACCCTTCAGCAGGCTGGCGACCGCGTTCAATTGATAGTCCTGCCGGAGCGGTGGCTTGGCGTCCTGGGCCAGGCGCTGGTAATAGATGGCGGCCTCGCGATATTTATCCTGCTGCTCCAGGGCCTTGACCTGCGCCGGCACTTCCCGCGGCTGTTCGGCCGTGGCGGCGCATCCGGCGAGACCGCTGATACTCAGAATGCCAAAGAAAAACAGGACTGTTGCGGGGGCCGCTTTAACCATTGGAATGTGCTAGTCTGCAGGGGAAAATCACTGCAACAGTATCAAGGTGGATCGCTAAAGTGTCAATCAAATCAGGCGCGCTCTTCGTGGTGGCCACACCGATCGGAAATCTGGCGGACATCAGCGCGCGCGCCCTGGAGATCCTGGCGCGGGTGGAGGTGATCGCCGCCGAGGATACCCGTCATACCCGGCAGTTGCTCCAGCATTTCGCCATCACCACGCCTTGTGTGGCGCTGCATGAACACAATGAGCGTCAGCAGGTCCCCGGCCTGCTGGTGCGGCTGCAGCAGGGCGAGCGCGTGGCCCTGGTGTCGGATGCCGGCACACCGCTGATCAGCGATCCGGGCTTCCACCTGGTGCGCGCCGCACGGCAGGCGGGCATCCAGGTTGTGCCCATCCCCGGCGCCAGCGCGCTGATTACCGCCCTGTCCGCCTCGGGCCTGCCCAGCGATCGCTTCGTCTTCGAAGGATTTCTGCCGGCCCGGGGCGAGGCACGCCGGCGGCGGCTGGAGGAATTGCAGCACGATACCCGCACCCTGATCTTTTACGAGGCCAAGCATCGCATCCTCGACACGCTGGAGGACATGCAGGCCGTATTCGGTGCCGGGCGTGAGTCGGTATTGGCCCGCGAGCTGACCAAGACCTTCGAGACCATCCACCAGGGCGCGCTGCAGGAACAACTGGCCCTGCTGGCGCGCGATGCCAATCAATGCAAGGGCGAATTTGTGATTCTGATCGCCGGCGCGGCGGCGGAGCAGCGGCACGAGGTCTCGGTGAGGGCCGAACGCGTGCTGGCCGTGTTGCTGGAAGAACTGCCGGTCAAGCAGGCCGCCGCCCTGGCGGCGAAGATTACCGGGGGCAAGAAAAATCAACTCTATGAAATGGCCCTGGCGCTGAAGACGGTCAAATGATTGATGTTGGTACATGGCACAGATTTCCGCTGAGAATTCCGCCCGGCAAATAACGGGCAACGGTGTGTGATATAATCCCCCTGGGAGTCGGCCGGACAGTCGCTGCGCAATGACGTGGAGGAAAGTCCGGACTCCGCAGGGCAAGGTGCCAGGTAACGCCTGGAAGACGCGAGTCTATGGAAAGTGCCACAGAAATGATACCGCCTAAGCGCCTCGGCGCCGGTAAGGGTGAAATGGTGCGGTAAGAGCGCACCGCGCGGGTGGTAACACCAGCGGCAGGGTAAACCCCACCTGGAGCAAGACCAAATAGGGGAGCGGGCGGCAGGTCCGTCACGTGTGGCCCACACGGCTCCCGGGTAGGTCGCTTGAGGCGTACGGTGACGTGCGTCCCAGATGAATGACTGTTCATGACAGAATCCGGCTTACAGGCCGACTCCTTAAATTTAGAAACGATCCTGATCCGGCAATACAGGATAGTTGCATTTGCTACGCAAAGAGTTATAATTCTAACATGGAAATAACACGAGGGCCATTCCCATGTTAGCCACTACTCAACAGTTTGAAGAACGCAAAGCCGATCGCTCCGAGTTAGCCAAAATGGTGATGACACTGTTTGAGCACTGGCAGCTCTCCACGGAAGATCAGCTGTCCCTGCTGGGGCTTTCGACGACCAACCGGGGGGCGTTGGCCCGCTACCGCAAGGGTGAACCGCTGGCCCCGAGCCGCGACTTGCTGGAGCGGGTGGGTATCTTGCTGGGCATTCACAAATCACTGCGCCTGCTGTTCCCGCACAACCGGGAGTTGGCTTATGCCTGGATGACGCAACGTAATCGCGCCTTCGATGGCATGACGCCGACCGAGACGATGAAGCAATGGGGGTTTCCGGGGTTGCTCATGGTGCGGGCTTACCTGGATCGGGCGCGAGGGCAATGATGGAGGGGTTGTTTGATGGCCTCACCATTACCGACTTTCATGGAGATGCATACCGCAATATCGCCTCACTGCGGGAATCGCAGGATCTCTTTGATGACCTGACGCCCAGTCCTGAAGGCTGGCAGGCGGCGATAGACCTTGAGCTGTCCACAAAGCCGCGCACTTATGCCTCGCACCAGCCCATCATTGATCGTCCATTTGAAGAGGCGGCCTTTAACGAGGCGATTCGCTATCCTTTCACCCATTGGGCGAAAACGCGATATTCCGATGGTTCGTTTGGTGTGTGGTACGGTACTGACTCCCTGGTAACCAGCATCCATGAGACCGTCTATCATTGGCGTACCCATTTTCTCGAGGATGCCGCGTGGCACGCGCGTGAAGGGGTGATCGGCGAGCGCAAAGTCTATCTGGTCAGATGCGATGCGGCATTGCTCAACTATATCCCGAAAGTAGACGCATTTCCGGCGCTGATTGATCCGATGCCGGGCGGTTACCACCTTACCCATCAAGTAGGGGCGCGAATTCATCATGATGGGCACCCTGGCTTAATATCTCGCTCCGCACGTTGCGAGGGTGAGATTTATGCCATCTTCAACCCGCAGGTATTATCAAATCCGCGTCAACTCTGTTATTTGACCTACAGAATCGAAGGCGGCTCTGTCACTATCGAGCGCCAGGCTGGTGATCTGCTTATGAGAATATGAAATATCCCCGGTTATCAGGCTCGAACCGGGGAACTGCTTGATGCCGCCTCCGGCTTGGCCAAGGCCACCTCGATGCTGTCGCCGTCCTGCTTGAGGGCATCGGGGTGGGTATCGGGTATGTTGCCCGAAGTTGATCGAGACGGCGCCGCTCGATTTCAACCCCGCCAGTCTTAAAGTACCGCTAAAACTTCCCTTTGTAAGTCGATGATTTTATAGATCGATTTATCTCAAAACCTCGTTGCAGAATGTCGCTAAGTTACTGTCTCGTAAGCAAGAATTCTTGATTTTAGGCCTGGAATTCGCTTGACACCCATCGGATGCGCTCCTATAGTGTCGATAAGTGGGAGAAAGTGGGCAGAAATGGCGTATTTGGGTGCGAGGGTGGTGAAAATTGTTCCGCGGGGTTAATGCAATCAATCTGGATGCCAAGGGCCGTCTGGCGATTCCGGCGCGTTATCGTCAGCGTCTGCAGGAATGCTGTGACAACCAGCTGGTGATTACCGTGGACAGGGACAACTGCCTGCTGGTCTATCCGCTGCAGGAATGGATAGAGGTCGAGCATAAGCTGTCCAAGCTTCCCAGCCTGAACAAACAGGCCCGCCTGCTCCAGCGCCTGGTCATCGGTCATGCCACTGAATGCGAGCTCGATAGTCATGGGCGCGTCTTACTGCCCCCGATGCTGCGCGGGTTCGCCAAAATCGACAAGCATGCGGTACTGATCGGACAGGGAAACAAGTTCGAGCTGTGGGATGAACAGGCCTGGAATACATTGCGTGATCAGTGGTTGAGTGAGGAACAGGAAGGCGACATTGAGTTACCGCCTGAGATGGAACATCTCTCACTGTAACCGGCGATGGCGGAAATAGTTGCTCACCTGCCGGTCCTGCTGGAAGAGGCGCTCGAAGGGCTGAAGATAAAAGAAAACGGTATCTATATAGACGGTACCTTTGGCCGGGGAGGCCATTCCGGCGCCATCCTGGCGCAGCTTGGGGAGGAGGGGCAGTTATTGGGGATCGATAAAGATCCTGAGGCGGTCCGGGCCGCACAAACCCGGTTTGGCGGTGATAATCGCTTTGCGATTGTCCAGGGAACTTTTGCCGCCATCAAAAACCACGCCGTCAACCGGTGGTGGCTGGGCAAGGTGGATGGCATCCTGCTCGATCTGGGCGTTTCTTCTCCTCAACTGGATGACAGTAACCGGGGATTCAGCTTCCGGTTGGAGGGTCCCCTGGATATGCGCATGGATTTCACGTCGGGCATGAGCGCGGCGCACTGGCTGGCGCAGGCCGCTGAGCGCGAGATCGCCGAGGTATTGCGTGAATATGGCGAAGAACGGTTTGCCAGGCGGATTGCGCGCGCGATTGTCGCGGCACGCCAGGAGTCACCCATCGTGACCACGCTGCGGCTGGCCGAGATTGTGCGCCAGGCCAATCCGGCCTGGGAGCGCGACAAGGATCCGGCGACACGCAGTTTTCAGGCGATCCGCATCTTCATTAACAGTGAGCTGGAAGATCTGGAGATCGCCCTGGCGCAGGCGCTCGAGGTGCTCGGACCGGGCGGCAGGCTGGCGGTGATCAGCTTTCATTCACTGGAGGATCGCATCGTCAAGCGCTTCATGCGCGCGCAGTCGCGCGGGGATGAATTTCCGCCCGATTTGCCGGTCAGACATGCACAGCTCAACCCGCGTCTGCAGCTCGTGGGCAAGGCGATACGGCCGGGCGAGGCGGAACTGGCCCGCAATCCGCGGGCGCGCAGCGCGGTGTTGCGCATCGCGGAGAAACTGTCATGAGGGCGCAAGTCCTCGGGAGCGTGGTGCTGGCGGTGGCGGTATTCGGTTCGGCCCTGGGCGTGGTGTACGTCAAGCACCAGAGCCGCAAATTGTTTGTAGAGCTGGAGGGGCTGCAAGCAGCCCGGGATCAGATGAATGTGGAATGGGGACAGTTGCAGCTTGAACAGAGCACGCTGGTCACCCATGGCAATATCGAGCGCATTGCCCGTACCCGTCTGGGGATGGAGTTGCCGGAGAATAACAAGGTGGTAATAGTCGGACCATGACGACGGGTAAACTTCACGGTTTTTCAGCCCGACGCCTGCTGTTGCTGGCGCTGTTGCTGGTCATTGCCGCGCTGTTGTTGAGCCGGGCGACCTATCTGCAATTGATCAACAAGGATTTTCTGCAGGAGGAAGGTGCGGCACGCCATCTGCGCGTGGTTACGGTGGCGGCGCATCGTGGCATGATCACCGATCGCAATGGCGAACCGCTGGCGGTCAGCACCCCGGTGGATTCGGTCTGGGTCAATCCCAAGGAGTTGATAGCCGAACGCAGCAGCTGGCCGCGTCTGGCAAAACTGCTGGATATCAAGATCAGTCATCTGGAGCGCCTGCTGGCGGTGCGCCGGGACAAGGAATTCGTCTATGTGCGTCGCCACGTGCCCCCGGAGCTGGCGGCCAGGGTCATGGACTTGAACATCCCCGGTGTTTCCCTGCAGCGTGAATACAAGCGTTACTATCCTGACGGTGAAGTCGCGGCTCATGTGGTCGGCTTTACCAATGTGGATGATGTCGGCCAGGAAGGCATTGAGCTCGGCTACGATGACAGTCTGCGCAGCCAGCCGGGCGCCAAGCGTGTGATTCGCGACCGTCTGGGGCGGGTGATTGAAGACGTGGAAAACATCCGCCAGGCCAAGCCGGGCAGGGATCTGGCGCTGAGCATCGACCGGCGTCTGCAATATCTGGCCTATCGGGAGCTCATGGCCGGGGTGGTTCGACACAAGGCCAGCGCCGGTTCCGCCGTGATACTGGATGCGCAAACCGGCGAGGTGCTGGCTATGGTGAGCCAGCCGGCCTTCAATCCCAACAACCGCGGCGAGTACTCCGTTGATCATTTCCGCAACCGCGCCGTGACCGATGTATTCGAGCCGGGTTCCACCATCAAGCCGTTCACGGTGGCGGCGGCACTGCAAACCGGCCGCTTCCGCCCCACCACGGTGATTGACACCAGCCCCGGCTTTTACAAGGTCGGCGGCGGTGTGGTCAGGGACGTGCACAATTACGGCGCCATCGATATCACGACAGTGATCCAGAAATCCAGCAATGTCGGCGCCAGCAAGCTGGCGCTGGCAGTCAAGCCCGAAGCCCTGTGGGAGATACTGGCCCGCTCGGGATTCGGCAATAGCACCGGCAGCGGATTTCCGGGTGAGAGCAGCGGATTGCTGAATTCATATCAGCGCTGGCGCGAATTCGAACGGGCCACCCTGTCCTTCGGTTATGGCATGTCGGTGACCCCATTGCAATTGGCGGAGTCCTACACCGTTTTTGCCAATAGCGGCCAGCGGCCGCCGGTGAGTTTTGTACCGGTCAGTGCGGAGCTGGCGCAGCGTCAGT
>MGXL01000045.1:12409-19747 GCA_001801365.1 Gammaproteobacteria bacterium RBG_16_57_12
CGAGGCCACGACGGCGCAGGTGGTCCGGCACATGATGGAGCAGGTGGTGGCCGAGGGCGGTACCGCCATGCAGGCCCGTATTCCCGGCTACACCGTGGCCGGCAAGACCGGCACGATAAAAAAGGCCGGAGTAGGCGGTTACCAGGAAGATAAATATGTCTCGGTGTTTGCCGGCATGGCGCCGGCCAGCAAGCCGCGTCTGGTGATGGTGGTGATGATCGACGAGCCTTCCGGTCGCGAATACTACGGCGGCGACGTGGCCGCGCCGGTATTTGCCAAAGCGATGGCCGGCGCCTTGCGCATGCTCGATATCCCGCCCGATGACATCGCGTCCTTTGGTATGGAAATGGCTATGGCGGAGGAATCTCAATGATGGTGGCCCGACAGATGACGGATGCCTGGCGACTGAGCGATCTGCTGCAGGGGATCGCCGTGCTGCCTCCCGCCGCCGATCGTAAAATCCTCGGCTTGAACATCGACAGCCGCAAGGTGCGCGCCGGCGATCTGTTTATCGCCTGTACCGGCACCAAAACTCATGGCCGTGAATATATTTCACAGGCCGTGCAGAACGGCGCTCAGGCGGTGTTGCTGGAACGTGCTGCCGACGTGGTTCCGGATGAGGCTGCCTTGCAGGCGCACTACGGTGTGCCGGTGATCACTGTGGTGGGTCTTGGTCGGCTTGTGAGTACCATCGCCGGGCGCTTTTACGGCCATCCCAGCCTACAGATGACCCTGGTGGGCGTCACCGGCACCAATGGCAAGACCTCCTGCAGCCAGTTCATCGCCCAGGCCCTGAGTCATGACGAGCCCTGTGGTGTGATCGGCACCCTGGGTAACGGTCTGTTTGGGCAGCTGGCCGAAACCGGCCACACCACGCCCGACCCCGTCACCCTGCAGGCGCTGCTGGTGGATTTTTACCGGGCCGGGGCGCGCCAGGCCGTCATGGAGGTGTCCTCCCACGGTCTGGAGCAGGGGCGTGTCGCGGGTCTGGCCTTCGATGTGGCGGTCTTCACAAATCTCAGCCGCGAGCATCTGGATTATCACGGCAACATGGCGGCCTACGGCCGGGCCAAACGTGCTTTATTCGAGATGCCGGGCCTGCAGTATGCCGTGATCAATCACGATGATGCCTACGGCCGGGAACTGCTGGCCTCGCTGCCGGTGGGCGTCAAGGCCATCAGCTATGGCCTGGATCTGGCGGGCAGGGCCATGATCCGGGGCGGTGAATTGCGCCTCTCCCGCCAGGGTCTCGCCATGAAGGTGGCGACCCCCTGGGGAGAAGGCCTGTTGCGCTCGACGCTGCTGGGCCGTTTCAATGCCAGCAACCTGCTGGCGGCGCTGGCGGTGCTGCTGGTGCTGGACATCCCGCTGACCCAGGCCTTGCAGCGCCTGTCCGGGGTGCGCACCGTGCCGGGACGCATGGAGGCCTATGGCGGCGATCAGCATCATCCCTTGGTGGTCGTGGATTATGCCCATACCCCCGATGCCCTGCAGCAGGTGCTGCTGGCCTTGCGCGAACATTGCAAGGGCGAGTTGTGGTGCGTATTCGGCTGCGGGGGCAATCGTGATAAGGGCAAGCGCCCGCAGATGGGGGAGATCGCCGCCCGCTGCGCCGATCGGATCATTATTACCGATGACAATCCGCGCCATGAAGATGCGGATGGTATTGTCGCCGATATCCTGGCCGGCATGGGCGAGTTCAAACCCGCGGTGATACGTGATCGTGCCGCCGCCATCCGTCAGGCCGTCAGCGCGGCCCGTCCCGAAGATGTGGTGCTGATCGCCGGCAAGGGACATGAGGATTACCAGCTGGTGGGTGATAGCAAACTGGCCTTTAGTGACAGCGCGCAGGTGCAGGCGCTGCTGCGGGGTGAGCCATGAACGTGCCGCTGACCCTGTCTCTCCAGCAGGCGGCGCAGGCCATGACCGGCACGCTGTACGGACCCGATGCCCGCTTTGCGCAGGTCAGCACCGATACGCGCACCCTCGCGGGCGGCGAGCTGTTCATCGCCCTGCGCGGGGAGCGCTTCGACGGCCATGAATATATTGCGCAGGCCGCCGGGGCCGGCGCCGTGGCCGTGGTGGTGGATCATCGCATGGATAACCCCCTGCCGCAGATCGTGGTGCAGGATACCCGCCTGGCCCTGGGCCGTCTGGCGAATGCCTGGCGTAAGAGTCTGAAGGTATCCGTGGTGGCCGTGACCGGCAGCAATGGCAAGACCACCACCAAGGAAATGCTGGCGGCGATACTGGGCACGGCCGGGCCGGTGCTGGCGACGCAAGGAAATCTGAACAACAATATCGGCGTACCACTCACCCTGCTGCGCCTGCAACCGGAACACTGTTATGCCGTCATCGAAATGGGCGCCAATCATCACGGCGAAATCGCCTATCTGACGAATCTGACCCAGCCCGATGTGGCCATGATCACCAATGCCAGCACCGCGCATCTGGCCGGCTTTGGCGATGTGCAGGGTGTGGCCCGCGCCAAGGGCGAGATCTACCAGGGCCTGGATGAGGCCGGCGTGGCGGTAGTCAACGCCGATGATGCCCATGCCGGGCTGTGGCAGCAGCTGGCCCATGGTCACTGCACCCTGTGTTTCGGCCTGGACCAGCCGGCGGACGTGACCGCGAGCTGGGAAGGCGATGCCGCCGGCAGCCGGGTGCGGCTGCACGCCGGCGACAGCCACATCGACATTCAGCTCCCCTTGCCGGGCCGGCACAACGTGCTCAATGCCCTGGGCGCGGCCACCGCCGCCCTGGCGTTGGGCATCGACTTGCCCTCGATCAAACGGGGTCTGGAAGGCATGCGCGCCGTTCCCGGCCGCGTGCAGCGCAAGGCCGGCATCCATGGCAGCGCGATCATCGACGATACCTACAATGCCAATCCCGCTTCATTGAATGCGGCGCTGGCCGTGCTGGCGGACTGCCCGGGCGAGAAATACCTGGCCCTGGGCGATATGGGCGAGCTGGGCGAGCAGGCGTCACAGTTTCATGAAATGGCCGGAAAACAGGCCCGCCTGGCTGGGGTGGACCGGCTGTATGCCACCGGCGCGCTGAGCCGTGCGGCCGTGGCGGCCTTCGGCGGGCAGGGGCGCCATTTCGCGTCGCAGGGCGAGATGATCGCCGCCTTGCGCCAGGATCTGCATGCGCAGGCCACGCTGCTGGTGAAGGGATCCCGCGCCAGTCATATGGAGCGGGTGGTACAGGCCTTGTCACAGGAACAGGAGGCCGCCGGGCATGCTGCTCTACCTCACTAAGTACCTGGCGCAGTATCACAGCGGCTTCAATGTCTTCCAGTACTTGACGCTGCGCGCCATTCTCGGCGTGCTCACCGCCCTGCTGATTTCCTTCGTGATCGGCCCGGCCATGATCCGCCGGCTCAATCAGTACCAGATCGGCCAGACGGTGCGCAACGACGGCCCGCAGTCGCACTTCTCCAAGGCCGGCACCCCGACCATGGGCGGCGCGCTGATCCTGGTGGCGATTACCATCAGCGCCCTGCTGTGGTCCGATCTGTCCAATCATTATGTGTGGGTGGTGGTGCTCACCACGCTGCTGTTCGGCGTGGTCGGCTGGGTCGATGACTACAAGAAACTGATCAAGCGCGACTCGCGCGGCCTGATCGCCCGCTACAAATATTTCTGGCAGTCGGTGTTCGGCCTGGGGGCGGCGATCTATCTCTATACCCACGCCCAGTCTGCGGCCGAGACCCACTTGATCGTGCCATTCCTGAAGGACGTGGCGCTGGAGCTGGGCCTGTGGTACGTGCTGTTCGCTTATCTGGTGATCGTCGGCTCCAGCAATGCGGTCAATCTCACCGACGGCCTCGACGGCCTGGCCATCATGCCCACGGTGCTGGTGGCCGGCGCCCTGGGGGTATTCGCCTATGTGACCGGCCACGTCAAGTTCGCCGGCTATCTGGCCATCCCCTATGTGCCCGGCGTGGGCGAGGTGGTGGTGTTCTGCGGCGCCATGGTCGGCGCCGGGCTGGGTTTTCTCTGGTTCAACACCTATCCGGCCCAGGTGTTCATGGGCGATGTCGGCGCCCTGGCCCTGGGGGCCGCCCTGGGTATTATCGCGGTGGTGGTGCGCCAGGAGCTGGTGCTGTTCATCATGGGCGGCGTATTCGTGATGGAGACCGTCTCGGTCATGCTGCAGGTGGCCTCCTTCAAGCTCACCGGCAAGCGCATCTTCCGCATGGCGCCGATCCATCATCACTTTGAATTGAAGGGCTGGCCGGAGCCGCGGGTCATCGTGCGGTTCTGGATCATCACCGTGATTCTGGTGCTGATCGGCCTGGCCTCGTTGAAGATACGCTGAGGGATCGCGCATGACCATGGCCACATCCAGACAATCACAAGCCGCCGAGCGCACCCTGATCGTGGGGCTGGGCAAGAGCGGTTTGTCATGTGTGCGTTTTCTGGTCGCGCGCGGCGAAAAGGTGGCGGTGACCGATACCCGCATCAATCCGCCGGCGCTGGCGACCCTGCGCGAGGAGTTTCCGGATGTGCCGGTGTTTGTCGGCGGTTTTGAGGCCGGTGTTTTCCATGCCGCGACCCGGCTGGTGGTCAGCCCCGGCGTTTCGCTGAAGGTGCCGGAGATCGCCGAGGCCATCGCCAGCGGCATCCCGGTGCTGGGTGATATCGAACTGTTCGCCCGTCAAGCCGATGCGCCGGTGGTGGCTGTGACCGGCGCCAATGGCAAGAGCACGGTGACCACGCTGGTGGGTGAAATGGCCAGGCGCTGTTTCAAGGATGTGCGTGTCGGCGGCAACCTGGGCACGCCAGCCCTGGAGCTGCTGGGCGGCGAGGCCCCCGACCTGTACGTGCTGGAATTATCCAGTTTTCAACTGGAGACACTGGTATCGCTGAACGCCAGGGTGGCGACGGTATTGAATATCACGCCGGATCATATGGACCGCTATGCGAGCGTGGCGGAATACGCCGCCGCCAAGCAGCGGATCTTTGCCGGTGACGGGGTGATGGTGCTCAATGCCGATGATCCCCTGGTGACTGCCATGGCCGAGCCGGGCCGTCGTGTCATCTATTTCGGTCAGGGTGAACCGGCCAATGGTCATTACGGGTTGCGCCGTCACGAGGGCGAAGAATGGCTGGCCCAGGGCAAACAACTGTTGCTGCCCGCATCCAAATTGCGGCTGTTCGGACGACACAACATCGCCAATGTGCTGGCGGCCCTGGCCATGGGTGAGGCGCTGGGACTGGCGATGACCCAGATGCTGGCCGCGGCGCGTGAATTCAGCGGCCTACCCCATCGTTGCCAATGGGTGGCGGAACAGGATGGCGTGACCTGGTACAACGATTCCAAGGGGACTAATGTGGGTGCGGCCATGGCGGCGATCCAGGGATTGCCGGGCAAGGTGATCTGGATCGGCGGCGGGGAAGGCAAGGGCGCCGATTTCACCCCACTGCGGGACGTGATGAAGGGCAAGGTGAGCGCCGCGATCCTGATCGGCCGTGATGCACCGCTGATCGAGGCGGCGCTGCGCGGCGTGGTGCCCATCCATCATGCGCCGGACATGGCGGCAGCCGTGGCCAAGGCCGGGGAACTGGCCCAGGTGGGCGACAACGTGCTGTTGTCTCCGGCCTGTGCGAGCTTCGACATGTTCACCGACTACCAGGACCGCGGCAATGTCTTTGTGCGCGAAGTGCGGAGGTTGCCGGCATGACCACCGCCATTCCGGCACTGCATCGTCGTCAGGAGCATCAGCGTAGCGCCGGCGTCCGGGCGCCCGCCATTGACACCTGGCTGGTGGGTACGGCGCTGCTGCTGCTGGTGCTGGGTGTGCTGATGGTGTTTTCCGCCTCCATCAGTATCGCCGATCGCCAGATGGGCCAGCCGACCTATTACCTGTTGCGCCAGAGTACCTATGTCCTGCTAGGGCTGTTGCTGGCGGGCATCACCGCGCTTCTGCCCCTGCGGCTCTGGCAAAAGGCCGCTGCCATGTTACTGATGTGCGGCTTCTGTCTGCTGGTGCTGGTGCTGATCCCGGGGATCGGCCGCGCCGTGAACGGCAGTTACCGCTGGATCATGCTGGGGGTGGTGAATCTGCAGGTCTCCGAACTGGTGAAGCTGTTTGTGGTGATTTATCTGGCCGACTATCTGGTGCGCCGTGGTGATGAAGTGCGCAGCTCAGCCAGGGGTTTTTTCAAACCGATGCTGCTTCTGTCCCTGCTCGGGGTGCTGCTGATGCTGGAGCCCGATTTCGGCGCCACGGTGGTCATGGTCGCGACAGCGCTGGGCATGATGTTCCTTGGCGGGGCGCGCTTGTGGCAATTCCTGGCTTTGATCATGCTGGTATTGGCATCCCTTGCCGCCCTGGCGGTTTTTTCACCCTACCGGTTACAACGCCTGACCGGCTTCCTGGATCCGTGGGCGGATCCTTTTAACAGCGGTTTCCAGCTGACCCAGGCCCTGATCGCCTTTGGCCGCGGCGAATGGTTCGGCGTGGGCCTGGGCGGCAGCATCCAGAAACTGTTTTACCTGCCGGAGGCGCATACCGATTTCGTCTTCGCCGTGCTGGCCGAAGAACTGGGGCTGGTGGGCGCGGTCAGCGTCATCGCCCTGTTCACGGTGATGATCTGGCGCGCCTTTGCGATCGGCAGGCTGGCGGAGCGCGCCGGCCAGGCCTTCGCCGCCTATCTCGCCTACGGCCTGGGGCTGTGGATCGGCCTGCAGGCCTACATCAATATTGGCGTCAACATGGGCGTGCTGCCGACCAAGGGCCTGACCCTGCCGCTGATGAGTTACGGCGGCAGCAGTATCGTGGTGATGTGCATCGCCGTGGCCCTGTTGCAACGGGTTTATCATGAAGCGAAGGAACATGCTTCTTCTGCAAGAAGCCAGGGGAGAGGATCGTGATGAGTAGAACTACCCCCTCCACTCGTCCGATCCTCATCATGGCTGGCGGGACCGGCGGGCATGTGTTTCCCGCCATGGCCGTGGCGCAATATCTGCGCCGGCAGGGCGTGGAGGTGCGCTGGCTCGGCACCCGGCGCGGCCTGGAGGCGGAGGTGGTGCCGGCGGCCGGTTTTGAAATCAGCTTCATCAGCATCGGCGGACTGCGCGGCAAGGGCGTACTGAGCTGGGTGCTGGCGCCCGCCAAGCTGCTGCACGCCATGTGGCAGGCGCTGCGTATCATCGCGCGCCTCCAGCCGGCGGCGGTGCTGGGCGTCGGTGGTTTTGTCACCGGCCCCGGCGGCGTGGTGAGCCGCATGCTGGGCAAGCCGCTGGTGATCCACGAACAGAATGCCATTGCCGGGCTGACCAATCGCTGGCTGTCGTGCATCGCCAGCCGCGTGCTGGAGGCCTTTCCCG
>MGXL01000045.1:19814-29495 GCA_001801365.1 Gammaproteobacteria bacterium RBG_16_57_12
GCCGCCGCCCGCCGCGCGCTTCGCCGCGCGTGGCGCCGAGCGGCTGCGCGTGCTGGTGCTGGGCGGCAGCCTGGGGGCCAGGGCGCTCAATGAAATCGTACCGGCGGCGCTGGTTCAGCTGCGGCCGGAGCTGCAGGTCCAGATACGGCATCAGGCCGGACGCCGGCATATCGACGAGGCCCGGCAGAATTATCAGCGCCACAATGTCGAGGCCGAGGTGACGCCGTTCATCGCCGATATGGCCGAGGCCTATGGCTGGGCGGATCTGGTGATCTGCCGCGCCGGCGCGCTCACCATCGCCGAATTGGCCGCCGCGGGCGTTGGGGCGATACTGGTGCCCTATCCCCATGCGGTGGACGATCATCAGACGCATAACGCCCGTTATCTGGTCGAGCAGGGCGCAGCGGTGATGGTAGCCCAGCAGTTACTGACGCCGGCGTCGCTGGGCCGGTTGTTGCAGGAGTTGTGCGGCCAGGGCGCAACAGTGGCGCGTACCCGGCTGCTTGCCATGGCGCAGGCCGCGCGGCAGGTGGCGCTGCCCGATGCGACCCGGCGGGTGGCCGAGCTCTGTCTGGAGGTGGCTCATGGGTGAGCGCATGCTTCCATTCAGCACGCGATCCCAGGACGCCGTCCAGGGCATCGGTCATATACGCCGCATCCATTTCGTCGGGATCGGCGGCGCGGGCATGAGCGGCATCGCCGAGGTGTTGATCAATCTGGGTTATCAGGTATCCGGTTCCGATATCCAGGAGAACGCCATGACCCAGCGTCTGCGTTCGCTGGGGGCGCAGGTGAGCATCGGCCACGAGGCCGGTCATATCGCCGGCACCGATGTGGTGGTGATTTCCAGCGCGGTGGATGCTGCCAATGTTGAAGTCAGCGCCGCCCGCGAACATCGCATCCCCGTGGTGCCGCGCGCCGAGATGCTGGCGGAACTGATGCGGTTTCGGCATGGCATCGCCATTGCCGGGACGCACGGCAAGACCACCACCACCAGTCTGATCGCCAGCGTGCTGGCCGAAGGCGGCCTGGATCCCACCTTTGTGATCGGCGGCAAGCTCAACAGCGCCGGGGTCCATGCCCGCTTGGGCGCCAGTCACTATCTGGTGGCCGAGGCCGATGAGAGCGATGCCTCCTTCCTGTATCTGCAACCGATGACTGCGGTGGTGACCAATATCGAGGCCGACCACATGGACACCTATGGCGGTGACTTCGAGCGCCTGCGCCAGACCTTCATCGAGTTCATTCATCATCTGCCGTTCTACGGCCTGGCGGTGTTGTGTGTGGACGATGCCGTGCTTCGCGCCATGCTGCCCGAGCTGTCCAGGCCGGTGTTGACCTATGGGCTGTCCGAGCAGGCGGATGTGCGTGCCGCCGACATCCGCCAGCTGGGCGCGCGCAATTATTTCAAGGTGATCTGGCCGGGCCGCAGCAACTGGCTGGACATCACGCTCAACATGCCGGGCCGGCACAATGTCTGCAATGCCCTGGCGGCGATTGCGGTGGCCCAGCGTCTGGGTGTCGGCGACAGCGCCATCCAGTCGGCGCTGGCAGGCTTTGAGGGTATCGGCCGACGTTTTCAGGTGTATGGCGAATTCACCCTGGCCCATGGCCGGGTCATGCTGGTGGATGATTACGGCCACCATCCCACCGAGATTGCCGCCACTATTCAGGCGGCACGCGCCACCTGGCCCGAGCGGCGGCTGGTTGTGGCCTTCCAACCGCATCGTTACACCCGCACCCGCGATCTATTCGAGGACTTCGCGGCCGTGTTGTCCAGCGCCGACGGCCTGCTGCTGCTGGACATCTATGCAGCGGGCGAAGCGCCGATCAGCGGTATCGATGGGCGCACCCTGTCGCGCGCCATCCGCAATCGCGGCAAGGTGGATCCGGTGTTCGCCGGCAGCGTCGGTGACATGCCGGATGTCCTGCCCGATATGCTGCAGGACGGCGACGTCCTGCTGATCATGGGCGCCGGGGATATCGGCAAGGCCGCCGCCAAACTGGCCGATGGCTGGAAAAAGCAACAGGCGCTGCCGGAGAAGCAGGCGTGATGGCCTTGCGACGTGACAGTGACAACCGTACGTCCTCCGCGCCACGCGGTGAGCTGCGCATGGATGAGCCTATGTCCCGCCATACCACCTGGCGGGTTGGCGGACCGGCGGACCAGTTTTATATACCGGCCGACCTGGCGGATCTGGAGCAGATGCTGCGGCAGTTGCCTCCACAGGAGCCGGTGTTCTGGCTGGGCCTGGGCAGCAATCTATTGGTGCGCGACGGCGGCATCCGCGGCACGGTGATCGCCACGCTGGGTGCGCTGAATGGGCTGGAATGGCTGGAAGGAAACATTCTGCGGGCCGAGGCCGGCGTGCCCTGCGCCAAGGTGGCGCGCTTCGGCATCTGCCGGCACCTGGTCGGCCCCGAATTTCTGGCGGGCATCCCCGGTACGATGGGCGGTGCGCTGGCCATGAATGCCGGTGCCTTTGGCGGGGAGACCTGGCAACTGGTGACTCGGGTGGAAACCCTGGACCGGCACGGCCGTCGCCATGCGCGGGGCCCGGAGGAATTCGAGGTGGGTTATCGGCATGTGACGGGGAAAAGCGGGGAATGGTTTGTGGCGGCCTGCCTACAATTGCAGCCGGGTGATGGCGCGGCCGCCATGGCCAGGATCCGCGAGTTGCTCGAGCGGCGCAACTCCACCCAGCCGACCCGGCAGCCCAACGCCGGATCGGTGTTTCGCAATCCGCCCGGTGATTATGCCGCGCGCCTGATCGAGGCGTGCGGACTGAAGGGGACATGTATCGGCGGGGCCTGTGTCTCGGAAAAGCATGCCAATTTTATCGTGAATACCGGCGCCGCGACCGCGGCGGATATCGAGGCCCTGATCGAGCGGGTTGCCGCGACTGTCGAGCAACAGCACGGCATACGGCTGGTGCGTGAAGTGCATATCGTCGGTGAAGCGGCACAGGCGGGGTGGGCGTGATGGCAAGGAGTACACAGGATATGGTGGTTGAACAACCCTCCGCCTTCGGCAAGGTGGCGGTAGTGATGGGCGGCACGTCCGCCGAGCGGGAAATCTCCCTGAAAAGCGGCACGGCGGTGCTGACCGCATTGCAGCGCCAGGGCGTGGATGCCCACGGCCTGGATACCCGGGACGGTGTGATCGAGCCATTGCAGCACGGCGGTTTCGATCGCGTATTCATCATGCTGCATGGCCGTGGCGGTGAAGACGGCGTGATCCAGGGCGTGCTGGAAACCCTGGGCTTGCCCTACACCGGCAGTGGGGTGCTGGCCTCCGCCCTGGGCATGGACAAACAGCGCACCAAACAGTTGTGGCTCGGGGTCGAGCTGCCGACACCGCCCTTTTGCATGATCGGCGATGTGCAGGAATGCGGTGTGGTGATCGATGAGATCGGGCTGCCGGTCTTTGTCAAACCGGCCCATGAAGGCTCCAGTGTCGGCATGAGCAAGGTGACCGAGGCGGAGCAGCTGCCCGAGGCTTGGCGCAAGGCGCGGCAGTTCGACGAGTGTGTCCTGGCCGAGCGTTGGATCGATGGCGGCGAATACACCGTGGCGATCCTGGCCGGCGAGGCGCTACCGCCGATCCGGGTGCAGCCGGCCCGGGAGTTTTATGACTACGAGGCCAAATATCTGGCCGGCACGACGCAGTATCATTGCCCCTGCGGATTGGCCGACAGCGCCATCGAGGAATTGCAGTCCCTGGCCTTGCAGGCCTTTGCCGCCGTGGGTTGCCGCGGCTGGGGACGGGTGGATGTGATGCGTGATCGTGACGGCAATTTCTGGTTGATCGAGGTGAACACGGTACCCGGGATGACCGAGCGTAGCCTGGTGCCCATGGCCGCCAAGGCCGCCGGCATCGGTTTCGATGCCCTGGTGTGGCGCATCCTGGCGCAGACCCTGGCGCAGGGAGGCGAGCATGGCGCGTAAGGCGGCCCAGGCGAAATACAAGGCTGAGGACAAGGACAACAGCTCACGCCATCGGCTGCCTAAACTCAAACTGCGGCGGATTGCCGCGGTGGGCCTGCTGTTGGGTCTGCTGTCGCTGACAGTCATCGGAGTCAATGCCCTGCTGGATCCGGCGCTGTTCCCGATCCGGACCGTGCAGGTGCGCGGGCAATTGCAGCATGTCCAGAGCGGGCAATTGCAAGCGATGGTCGCGCCGTATACCCAGGCCGGTTTTCTCTGGCTGGATGTGGCAGCCACGCGGGCGGGGGTGCAGAGTTTACCCTGGGTCCGGTCGGCCACGGTGCGGCGGGTATGGCCGGATACCCTGCGGGTGACGGTACAGGAACAGACGGCCCTGGCGCGCTGGGGGGAACAGGCGCTGGTGAATGATGCCGGCGAGGTGTTCAGTCCGGCGCGGGAAAGTTTTCCGGCGGGCCTGCAGCGCCTGGACGGCCCGGTGGGCATGAGCCGGCTGGTGGCAGAACACTATGTGCAATATGCCCGGGCACTGCAGCCGCTGCAATTGCAGGTCGCGCATCTGACCATGGATGGGCGGCATGCCTGGTCTGTGGAGTTGGACAACGGCGTCAAACTGCTGCTGGGGCGTGATGCCGATGGCAGCCGGATGCAACGTTTCATCGGCAGTTACCAGACACTGCTGGGCGAAAGGTCGGCGGAAATTGCGCATATCGATCTGCGTTATACCAACGGCATGGCCGTGACGTGGAAAAAGAATGCGACGCCGACAGGTGAACATCAGAGGGTGGTAGATGACAAAACGTTCGGATAAGAAGTTAATTGTTGGGCTGGATATCGGGACTTCCAAGGTGGTTGCGATTGTCTGCGAGCTGTCAGCCGAGGGCGCCGTGGAGATCGTCGGTCTGGGTTCGCATCCCTCACGGGGCCTGAAGAAGGGTGTGGTGGTCAACATCGAATCCACCGTCCAGTCGATTCAGCGTGCAGTGGAAGAGGCGGAGCTGATGGCCGGATGCCAGATCCATTCCGTGTATGCCGGGATCGCCGGCAGTCATATCCGCAGCCTGAATTCGCACGGCATCGTGGCGATACGCGACAGCGAGGTCGGCCAGGCGGATGTGGATCGCGTCATCGACGCGGCGCGGGCCGTGGCGATTCCGGCGGATCAGAAGATCCTGCATGTGCTGCCCCAGGAATTCGTCATTGACAGCCAGGAAGGCATCCGCGAGCCGATCGGCATGTCGGGTGTGCGCCTGGAGGCGAAGGTGCATCTGGTGACCGGGGCGGTGAGCGCCGCTCAGAACATCATCAAGTGCGTGCGCCGCTGCGGCCTTGAAGTGGATGACATCATCCTGGAGCAGCTCGCCTCGAGTTATTCGGTGCTGACCGAGGATGAGAAGGAGCTGGGCGTCTGCCTGGTGGATATCGGCGGCGGCACCACGGACATCGCGGTATTTACCGACGGGGCGATCAAGCATACCGCGGTGATTCCCATCGCCGGTGATCAGGTGACCAATGATATCGCGGTGGCGCTGCGCACGCCGACCCACAATGCCGAGGACATCAAGATGAAATACGGCTGCGCTTTGACCCAGCTGGCCAATCCTCACGAGGAGATCGAGGTGCCCAGCGTCGGCGAGCGTCCCTCGCGGCGCATGGCCCGTCATACCCTGGCGGAGGTGATCGAGCCGCGTTACGAGGAATTGCTGACCTTGGTGCAGGCAGAGTTGCGCCGCAGCGGTTTTGAAGATCTGGTGGCGGCGGGCGTGGTGTTGACCGGCGGCAGCGCCAAGATGGAAGGGCTGGTGGATCTGGCGGAAGAGATCTTCCACATGCCGGTGCGCCTCGGCATCCCCCAGCATGTCAGCGGCCTGGTGGATGTGATCCGCAATCCGATTTACGCCACCGGCGTGGGGCTGCTGCTGTATGGTGCGCACAACCATCAGCAGCGTCGTGCAGAAATGCGTCTGGAGAAGGGTGCCAAGGGTATGTGGGAAAAGATGAGAAGTTGGTTTCAGGGTAATTTTTGATTTTTCAACGTTCGGTTGCTTTACGAGGAGGCTAAAAAAATGTTCGAACTAATAGATTCATATACACAAAGCGCCGTGATCAAGGTGATAGGTGTGGGTGGCGGTGGTGGTAATGCCGTCGAACACATGGTGGCGCAGGATATCGAAGGGGTGGAATTTATCTGCGTCAACACCGATGCCCAGGCGTTGAAGAATTCATCGGCGCGCACCACGTTACAACTGGGCACCACCATCACCAAGGGGCTGGGCGCCGGCGCCAATCCCGAAATTGGCCGTCAGGCCGCTCTGGAAGATCGCGAACGCATCATGGAACTGGTGAGCGGCGCGGACATGATCTTCATCACCGCGGGCATGGGTGGCGGGACCGGGACCGGCGCGGCGCCGGTAGTCGCCCAGATCGCCAAGGAAATGGGTATCCTGACCGTTGCCGTAGTCACCAAGCCATTCCCCTTCGAAGGCAAGAAGCGCATGGCCATTGCGGAACAGGGGATGAAAGAACTGGGTGAACATGTCGATTCGCTGATCACCATCCCCAACGACAAGCTGCTGACGGTGTTGGGCAAGACCATCAGCCTGCTGGATGCCTTCAAGGCGGCCAACAATGTCCTGTACGGTGCGGTGCAGGGGATCGCCGATCTGATCACCCGTCCCGGCCTGATCAATGTGGACTTTGCCGATGTGCGCACCGTCATGTCGGAAATGGGCATGGCAATGATGGGCACCGGTTCAGCCCGCGGCGAAGACCGCGCGCGTAAGGCTGCCGAGGCTGCCATTTCCAGCCCGTTGCTGGAAGACATCAACATCTCTGGCGCCCGTGGCATTCTCGTCAATATCACTGCTGGCCTGGACATGACCATCGGGGAGTTCGAGGCCGTTGGTAATGCGGTGAAGGATTTCGCGTCGGACAATGCCACCGTGGTCGTCGGTACGGTCATCGATCCCGATCTGGTCGATGAGCTACGGGTCACCGTGGTGGCCACTGGCCTAGGCGCGGCGGAGCCCCGGCAGGAAGTGGCTGTCAAACTGGTGCATCAGAACCCGGCGGCAGAACAGAATCTGGATTATGGCCAGCTGGATCGCCCCACGGTCATACGCCAGGGATCGACAGAGCGGTTTGCCGCGCGCGGCAGCGCAGCAGTGGCCACGGATCTTGATTATCTGGATATCCCGGCGTTTCTGCGCCGCCAGGCGGATTGACGCCAATCTGACCAAGCCCCGGAGGCGCAGATCTCGGCCTCCTCAACATCCGGTTCCGCTTCCGGGGCGTGGGCGATGAAGAAGGCGGTGAAGAAAATCAGCTGTCGGCCGCTATATTGTGGGCACGTCCTATGATAAAATTCCTACGTTATAGGTAAAGCATTTGCAGCATGGTTTCGGTCAGATGATTAAACAGCGTACGTTGAAAAATAGTATTCGTGCAACCGGCGTGGGTTTGCACACCGGGGAGAAGGTGTATCTGACCCTACGTCCGGCACCGGTAGATGCCGGGATCATCTTCCGCCGTGTCGATCTGGATCCGCCGGTCGAAATCAGGGCCAAGGCGGAAAATGTCGGGGACACCCGGCTCTCCACCACCCTGGCCAATGCGGACGCACGGGTCTCCACCGTCGAGCATCTGTTGTCTGCCCTGGCCGGGCTGGGCATAGACAATGCCTACATAGACCTCAGCGCGCCGGAGGTGCCCATCATGGATGGTAGCGCCGGTCCCTTCGTATTCCTGATCCAGTCTGCCGGCATCGAAGAGCAGAACGCCCCGAAAAAATTTATCCGCATCAAAAAGACCGTCATGCTGGACGAAGGCAACAAATGGGGGCGCTTCGACCCATTCGAGGGGTTCAAGGTTTCATTCAAGATCGATTTCGAGCACCCGGCGTTTCAGCATCGCCCGCAGGAGGCTGAAGTCGATTTTTCCAGCACGTCCTTTGTCAAGGAGGTGAGCCGCGCGCGCACCTTCGGCTTCATGAGCGATATCGAAATGCTGCGCAAAAACAATCTCGCTCTGGGCGGCAGCGCGGACAATGCGATCGTGGTGGATGATTACCGTATACTCAACGAAGACGGGCTGCGCTACGAGGATGAATTCGTCAAGCACAAGGTGCTCGATGCCATTGGAGACCTCTATCTGCTTGGATATAGTCTGATCGGGGCATTTACGGGCTATAAGTCCGGACATGCCCTGAATAATCGTCTCTTGCTGACCCTGCTGGGCGATGAAAGCGCCTGGGAACTGGTCACCTTTGAAGGTGAAGCCAAGGCGCCGATTTCCTTCGGACAGCCATCCTTTGCTACCTGATTAACCTCCGTCTAATATTCCCCTCCGGAACTCTGTGAGTCTCTTCACAGAAAACCTCACCAGCAATACCTATTATTACTTTGCATGACGCGCCAGGCGCTGCAATGCCTTGGCAAGTCCGGGATCGGCTGTTGTCTCTGCCGTGCTGGTAATGAGTTCCGCACTTGCCCTGGATAGGGATGCGGCCGGGCGGGGGCTGGGAAGGGGGCTGGTTTTGCGCTCGGGATCAACCTGTAGCTCGACCGCGCTGACACCATAATCCTTCAGATACTTCACTACCGCCGGGGAGATATAGCGCAATTTGCTCAGCCAGGCGGGTGAATCAATCAATAAGATGACAGTATTTCCCCGGATATTGGCCACCTTGACGTGTTGCCCCAGAGGCTGTCCCAGATGCAGGGAAAGATGACAGCTGATATCATTGAGACGCTGGGCGCGCTGGATCAGGCGTGGCAGGTGCTCACCGCATGCCTTGCTGAGGATTGTCTCAATGGACTGGGTTGATTTGGTCATGATTTCGAGGTCATTGCCGATAAACCCTCATAATGCCATTAGTTACGCCGGTATTCAAAAAAAGTGTAACCCTAGGGTGATGAAACTTAAGGAAAAATAATCAGATATGAACATCATACTGATAAGAAATAGCCAGGCGAATCAGGCCAATATCCAGCTCAGCCGGGTGAAGCTGCTGGCCTTGGGGGCGCTGTTCATGGTGCTGGGGCCGCTGGCCTTGGTCTATCTCGGCTTTCAGTGGGGACAACTCCACGGAGAAGTGCCCCCGGCGGAAATGCAGGCGCAGTGGGATTTCGAGGCCGATAAGTACCGGCAGGAGCTGGCCGCGGCCAAGCAGCAGGCCCAGAACAGCCTCAGTGCCCTGGCCATGCGTCTGGGGCAACTGCAGGGACACATCATCCGGCTGGATGCCCTGGGGCAGCGCCTCACTGACGAGGCGGGCCTGGACAAGGGGGAGTTCGATTTTGAACATCCGCCGGCACAGGGGGGGCCTTCCGTATCCGATTGGCGCCAACAAATCGGCGTGACGGATTTTCTCGCTTCGCTGGAGAGCCTGGAGCGTCAACTCAAAGACCGTGATCATCAGATGGGTGCGCTGAGCAGTCTGTTGATGAACCGCAGTGTCTATGATGAAGTCGTACCTTCCGGCCGCCCGATTATCAGCGGCTGGATATCCTCATACTTTGGCATCCGCGCCGATCCGTTCACCGGGCAGAAAGAAATGCATCAAGGCGTGGATTTTGCCGGCAAGGAAGGCAGCGATGTGCTCGCGCTTGGTTCGGGTATCGTGACCTGGGCAGACAAGCGTTTCGGTTATGGCAATCTGGTGGAAATCAATCACGGTGATGGCTATACCACCCGCTATGGCCATAACAAGGAGATATTGGTCAAGGTAGGACAGAC
>MGXL01000046.1:0-2192 GCA_001801365.1 Gammaproteobacteria bacterium RBG_16_57_12
CGATTTTGTTCCCAGGCCTTCCAGGAAAATAGCAAGGCGAGGCCGATCAGTATGCCGGCAATCAATGATTTGCCATTGTCGCGCCAGAATCTTTTCAGCGCTTCGACCTGCTCGCGCTCATCTCTAAATGCTTCCATTGTGACCACTCCGGATTAAATTATGGACGCTCCGAATCATTCCTTCCCGGAATGTTCAGAGCTTCGTCAGTTTACAAAAGTCGCCAATCGCTCTATCAGCTGCTCAAGCAGGAGCTGTTCCTGCGTGCGTTCTTCACGCAGATACTTCACCGTGACCCTGTTCTGCCGCACCTCGTCATCGCCTATCAACAGGGCGATTGCGGCGCCGCTTTTATCCGCCCGCTTCAGCTGCGCCTTGAAACCGGCATCGCCGCAGTTCATCAGCACCCGCAACTGCGGCAGCCTGCTGCGCAGGGTCTCAGCCAGCTGGATGCCATAACGTTGCGCGGCTTCGCCCATCATGGCGAGATAACACTGCGGCGCCACCTGCACATCATGGACCCGCCGGTCACGCAATAATTCAACCATGCGCTCCATGCCGATGGCAAAACCGGCCGCGCCGGTGGGTTTGCCGCCCAGATGTTCCACCAGGGTGTCAAAGCGGCCGCCGGCGCACAGGGTGCCCTGCGCACCCAGTTGATCCGTCACCCATTCAAAGACCGTCTTGCTGTAGTAATCCAGGCCGCGCACCAGGCAGGGATCAAGCTGATACGGGATCCGCGCATCATCGAGCATGGCCAGCAGCCCGACCAGGTGGCGGCGGGAATCCTCATCCAGATAATCGCCCATCTTGGGCGCCCGGCTGATTAGATCGCGCAACTGTGGATTTTTGCTGTCCAGTATCCGCATGGGATTGCGGTACAGCCGGTTGCGGCTGTCCTCATCGAGCTGAGCCTGATGCTGTTCGAAATAGTGTATCAGTTTTTCACGATATATCTGCCGGGATTCGACGGTGCCCAGCGAGTTCAGATGCAGAACCGCATTATCCTTCAGGCCCAGCCGCTCGAGCATGCGTGCCGACATCAGAATCAGTTCCGCATCGATATCCGGTCCGGCCAGACCAAAGGCCTCGACACCGAACTGATGAAATTGCCGGTAACGGCCGCGCTGCGGGCGTTCGTGGCGGAACATCGGCCCCTGATACCAGAGACGCTGGCTCTGGTTGTGCAACAGCCCGCTTTCGATGGTCGCGCGCACACAGCCGGCGGTCCCTTCCGGCCGCAGGGTCAGGCTGTCACCGTTACGGTCCGCGAAGGTATACATCTCCTTCTCGACGATATCGGTAACCTCGCCGATCGAGCGCTTGAACAATTCAGTGCTCTCCAGCAACGGCATCCTGATTTCCTGATAGCCATAGGACGCCGCCACAGTCTGCAACACCCCCTCGAGATAACGCCATAACGGCGTGCTCTCCGGCAGGATATCATTCATGCCGCGAATGGCCTGGATATTCTTCTGCAATTCCTTACTCCGCAATTCGACAGCAACTATCGATCAGGAATTAACCTGCTTGATGGGAATCACCGGCACCGGCTTGTATTCACCCTTGATCCGCCGGTCGATTTCATGGCGTATGACCTGCTCCAGCTCATCCACCAGTGACTCATTGCCGATCTTGTGATCGGGGATGCCATTGATATAAAGCAGATTCGGCGTGCCGCCCGCCAGGCCGATATGCGCTTCCCGCGCCTCGCCCGGCCCGTTGACCACGCAGCCGATAATGGCGACATCCAGCGGTTCCAGCACATCCTCCAGGCGGCGCTCCAGTTCGTTGACCGTCTTGATGACATCGAACTGCTGCCGCGAACAGGATGGGCAGGCAATAAAGTTGATGCCTTTGCTGCGCAGATGCAGGCTCTTGAGGATATCGTAACCGACCTTGATCTCTTCACGCGGATCCGCCGCCAGTGATACCCGGATGGTGTCGCCGATGCCTTCCGCCAGCAACATGCCCAGGCCGATCGCCGATTTCACCGCGCCCGATCTGAATCCGCCCGCCTCGGTGATGCCCAGATGCAGGGGCTGTTCAATCTGGCCGGACAGGATGCGATAGGCGGCAACCGTCATGAACACATCCGATGCCTTCAGGCTGACCTTGAAATTCCAGAAGTTCATGCGATCGAGAATATCGATATGACGCATAGCCGATTCGACCAGGGCCTGCGGTGTCGGCTC
>MGXL01000046.1:2331-4528 GCA_001801365.1 Gammaproteobacteria bacterium RBG_16_57_12
CACGCCAAGCTCGGCAACGCGCAAGGCAATCTTGTAATCGAAATGGATATCCGCAATCAGAGGAACGTTGACGCGTTGCCTGATCTTGCCAAAGGCCTCCGCCGCATCCATATCCGGCACCGACACCCGCACGATATCCGCTCCTACGTCCATCAGTCCCTGTATCTGCGCCACCGTTGCATCGACATCGTGCGTCAGGGTATTGGTCATCGACTGGACGCTGATGGGCGCATCACCGCCGACCGGCACCGAGCCAACCATGATCTGGCGGGACTTGCGACGTGGTATCTGGTGGGAATAGTGCATAAGTGTTATCCGCTACGTCCTCAATTATCTTCCGCCTTACCCAGCTTGAATTTCGCCGTATCCTTGCGTATACGAGACTTGAGGTCGAAGGGGCTATTGTTATATTCGATGGTTACACCTTGAGCATTGCCCAGGAGTACCTCAAACGGCGCCATGCCGTGGACTTTCCTGGTATCGCCCGGGTGCATCAGGCCGAACAGAACACGATTGCCGGTCGCATCCACGATCTCGGTCCATGACTCGGTCTCATAAGTCAGCACCAGATCAACGCCTTGCCTTATCTCAACATTTTGGGTAGTGGCTATCGCCGCCGATTGCACTGCCGTATCCTTGCCGCCACTTTCCGGCATCTGGTTTGTATCGCCGGGATTGGCTGGGGGAGCACCCATATCCATCTGAATGATATTAGTGTCACTTTTTGTATCCACCGCCGGTGTGACAGCAATGGTTTCCTGTGCAGATTCGTTATCCATTACCAGGACAAGTATGATACTGCCAATCACTGCTGCCGCAACAAGAGGTAGTACAATTTTATTCTGCGGTCCGACATTCGTTTTTTTCTCCTGCGGTGGAGGAATGAATTCCGGAAGTTCTTTGGAATTATGCGCAGAGGCGAGATATTGCTCGATGAGCGGTTCCGCCGGAAGCCTCAGCAATCGCGCATAATTTTTCAAATAACCTCTGACATAAATCGGCTCGGGCAGATGATCAAAGTCGTCGCTTTCCAGTGCCGCTATGATATGCAGTTTAAGATGCAAGGCGCTGGCTACCGCCTGCTGTGTCAGCCCCCGCGCTTCCCGGCCCTGCCGCAATACTGCTCCGGGACCCTTGGGCTCCACATCAACGAATTCTTCCTGGATTGGTGTTTTTTCAGTCATGTCAGTTCAGCGGCGTCATTAAACGTTTGGCTTGTTCAGATCCTGGAAATTCTGCCTTGAGTTGTTCGGAGTATTGCCCAACCCTGTCTTTGGCATTGAGTTTTTGTTCGACCTGCACCGCCAGCCACAGGCTTTCAGCCGAATGCTTCGCGGCACTTTCAAAACGCTGGAGATAGGCGCGTGCGGACATATATTGGCGTCGTTGAAAGTTGATATTGGCCATTTGCAGCAATGACATCGGGAGACGGTTATTAATCTCGAGGGCCTTGCGAAAGTACTGTTCAGCCTTGTCCAGCTTATCCACGCTAGCTGCACAGATGCCGAGGTTCTCATAGGCGTATTCGGGGGTATCATAATCGGGCAGTGCGATGGCCTTGAGTATATACTCTTCCGCGTCAGCAAAGCGGCCTTTTTTACAGAGAAATGCGCCATAATTATTCAGCGCCGCGCCGTCCTCGGGGTTCAACCTGGCCGCCTTTTTGTAATGGCTGGCCGCCCGGTCGTTCTCTCCCCGGTGTTCGTAATAGATGGCGATGGCATTGTGGGCGCTGGCCAGATCCGGGTCGAGTTCAAGGGCGCGGTCCAAATTGGATTTGGCCACATCCATATCGCCTTTGTTCATATAGCCGATACCAAGCTCCACCTGAGTCTGGGCGGCCTTTTTCCGCTGTTCCTCCGCTTCCTTGCCTGCCTTCGTAGCACACCCGGTAATCAGTGCGACAATCAGAAAAATCCACCCTACCTTATTCATATCCCCCACGCTGCCCCCTCCTGTTTTACCATCTTCATGGTACGTTTTGTCCTGTCCTGAATCTTTCCGGCCAGCTGACCACAGGCGGCATCGATATCATCGCCGCGGGTCTTGCGCGTGATGGTGACCAGACCGGCCGCGACCAGCTGATCCCGGAAGCGGTCGATCACCGCCTGCCCGGAGCGCTGGTACTGATTGCCCGGGAATGGATTGAACGGTATGAGATTGACCTTGGCGGGCACGCCGTGCAGTAGTTTGATCA
>MGXL01000046.1:4562-10478 GCA_001801365.1 Gammaproteobacteria bacterium RBG_16_57_12
CGCCAGCATGACATATTCGAACGTGATCCGGCGGCGCTGCTCACCCGAGACGTAGTGCTGGCAGGCGGCCATTAATTCCTTGAGCGGATACTTCTTGTTGAGCGGTACCAGTTGATTGCGCAGCTCATCATTCGCCGCATGCAACGATACCGCCAGGCTGACATCGCTGAGATCCTTCAGGCGATACAGCGCCGGGACTACGCCGGCAGTGCTCAGCGTAACCCGTCGCTTGGACAGGCCATAGGCGAAGTCATCCATCATCATGTCCATGGCCCTGATGACATTGTCGAAATTCAGCAGGGGCTCGCCCATGCCCATCATCACCACATTGGTGATGACACGATGGGTGGCGGGATTATTGCCAAGCTCCCGGGCCGCAATCCAGATCTGGCCGATGATCTCGCCGACGGTGAGGTTGCGGTTGAATCCCTGCTGCGCGGTGGCGCAAAAACTGCAGTTCAGCGCACACCCCACTTGCGAGGAGATGCACAGGGTCCCGCGATCATCCTCGGGGATAAATACCGTCTCGATGCAGTTGCCGCCCTCGAGGCGCAGCAGCCATTTACGGGTGCCGTCAGCGGACTGCTGCTGCCACACCACCTCGGGGGGCCGTATCTCCGTCTGTTCCTGCAGGCGGCTGCGCAAGGCCTTGCCCAGATTGCTCATCTGGGCAAAATCCGCCACGCCCTGCTGATAAACCCACTGCATGACCTGCGAGGCACGGAAGGGCTTTTCGCCCATCGTGACGAATAAGGTCTCCAGCCCGACGCGGTCCAGGTCCAGCAGATTTATTTTGTGCTCGGCAGACAATCTATAACACCCCGGTCAGCGGGTACGCCGACAAAGCTCGTCCTGCTTGAAAAAATAGGCGATCTCGGTCCTGGCCGTCTCCGGCCCGTCGGATCCGTGTACGGCATTTTCATCGATGGACTTGGCAAAATCCGCCCGGATGGTACCGGGGGCGGCGTCCTTGGGATTGGTCGCACCCATGACTTCACGATTTTTGGCGATGGCATTGTCCCCCTCCAGCACCTGGATCATCACCGGTCCGGAGATCATGAAATTCACCAGGTCCTTGAAGAAGGGGCGTGCCTTGTGCACGGCATAAAAGCCTTCCGCCTGCTCACGACTCAGCTGCGTCATTTTGGCGGCGATAATGCGCAGACCGTTTTTTTCAAAGCGGCTGTAGATCTCGCCGATCACATTCTTGGCCACGGCATCAGGCTTGATAATAGAAATGGTACGTTCGATTGCCATCCAGTTTTCTCCCGGTACTGCGTTCAATAATACAAGAAACCCGCGGTTTGTCGCGGGTTAAGTAATCAAGACGGCATTTTAACGCCTGAACATGGTGTCAGGCAATCATTTTTACACTTAAATTCGTGGTCGTTCAATACGTTAAGACGGGAAATTCAGCCTGTCCGTCGATACCGGGGGACGGCATCAGCCTTACAGCCTGTTTTCATGAAGCTTGCGGAGAACAAGGCAATGAGTGCCGGCGGGAAGCGCCCGTATCTACCACGGCGCCGGTCAGGTGGTAAAACTTTCACCGCAGCCGCAGGAGGCCTTGGCATTGGGATTGTTAAAGGCAAAACCTTCATTCAGGCCCTGCCTCTGATAATCCACCTCGGTACCCTCCAGGTACGGCAGGCTGTTGGCATCGACCACGATCTTGACACCTTTGTCTTCAAATACCTGATCGTCCGGACCGAAGTCATCGACAAATTCGACGACATAGGCCATGCCCGAACAGCCGGCGGATTTTACGCCCAGCCGGATACCAATGCCCTTGCCGCGCGAACTCAGGAACTTGCCCACACGTTCCGCCGCCTTGTCTGTCAATGTGATTCCCATGACGCTATCCTCGATTCATCTAATCTCATGTTTGTGGTTACGGTAATCCGCGATGGCCGCCTTGATGGCATCCTCCGCCAGGACCGAGCAGCCAATCTTGGCCGGAGGCAGGGCCAGCTCCTCGGCAATCAGGGTATTTTTGATCTGCTGCGCCTCCGCCAGCGCCTTGCCCTTGAGCATTTCGGTCACCAGCGAACTGGCCGCGATGGCCGAAGCGCAGCCGTAGGTCTTGAAGCAGGCATCGACGATAACGTCATCCTCGTTGACCCTGATCTGCAGCTTTATCACATCGCCGCCGGCCGGTGCGCCAACCAGTCCGGTGCCCACGCCCGGGTCATTCTGGTCGAACGACCCGACATTGCGCGGGTTCTCATAATGATCCAGGACCTTGTCACTGTATGTCATGCATTACTCACCGGCATTGATGCGGCTCAATGCGCCGCCCATTCGACCTTGGCAGGATCCACGCCTTGCTGATGCATTTCCCACAGCGGTGACAGCTCGCGTAATTTGCGGATCTTCTTGTGTATCAGATCAATGGTGTAGTCGATATCCTGCTCCGTGGTGTACCGGCCGAGGGAAAAGCGTATTGAACTATGCGCCAGTTCCTCGCTGCGGCCGATGGCGCGCAGTACATAGGAGGGCTCCAGGCTGGCCGAGGTGCAGGCGGAACCGGAGGAAACCGCAATATCCTTTAACGCCATGATCAATGACTCCCCTTCCACATAATTGAAACTGATATTCAGATTATGCGGCACGCGCTGTTCCAGATCGCCGTTGAGATAAATTTCTTCGATATCCTGCAATCCCGCCAGGAGCCGGTCGCGCAATTGGCGGATGTGTTCGTTCTCCTCACGCATTTCTTCCTTGGCGATGCGGAAGGCCTCGCCCATGCCCACTATTTGGTGTACCGGCAAGGTGCCGGAACGCATGCCGCGCTCATGGCCACCGCCATGTATCTGCGCTTCGATACGCACCCGCGGCTGGCGCCGCACATACAGGGCGCCGATGCCCTTGGGGCCATAGATTTTATGCGCCGACAGTGACATCAAATCCACTTTCATACGTCCCAGATCGATCGGCACCTTGCCGGCGCTTTGTGCGGCATCGACATGAAAGATTATGCCGCGCGCACGGGTCAGTTCGCCGATAGCCTCGATGTCCTGGATGACCCCGATTTCATTATTGACATGCATGATGGACACCAGGAGGGTGTCCTCACGCAGGGCCGCTGCCAGTTTGTTCAGATCGATCAGGCCGCTGGGTTCCGGGGTGAGATAGGTGACTTCGAATCCTTCCTGCTCCAGCTGCCGGCAGGAATCCAACACGGCCATGTGCTCGGTCTTGCAGGTAATCAGGTGTTTACCCTTGTTGTGATAGAAATGCGCGGCTCCCTTGATGGCCAGATTATCTGATTCCGTGGCGCCGGAGGTCCAGACGATCTCTTTCGGGTCGGCGTTGATCAGGGCGGCCACCTGCTGTCGCGCCGCTTCCACGGCCTCCTCGGCATGCCATCCATAGAGATGGGAACGGGATGACGGATTGCCGAATTCCGTATCCGGGGTCAGATAGGCCATCATCTTCCTGGCCACGCGGGGATCGACCGGCGTGGTGGCGGCATAATCGAGATAAATCGGCCGTTTTCTGAAGGTCTGGTTCATTTCGGTCGCTGTCATATTCATAACGGGATACCCCATCTCCGCTCACGCGGTCAGGCGTGCTGATCCGCCGCACAGGCGCTGGCGGATAGCTGTCAAAGCCTCGATGAAATCATCGATCTGTTGTTGGGTGTTCGATATCCCCAGGCTGACCCGCAGGGCGCTGCGCGCCAGGTCGCGCTCGACACCCATGGCCAGCAACACATGGCTGGGATCCTGATGGCCGCTTTCACACGCCGCGCCGCTGGCCACGGCAAATCCGGCCTGATCCAGATTCAGCAACAGGGCCTCGCCGTCTATCCCCGCCGTGGCAAAAAAGGTCGTAGTGGCCACCCGCGGGCCGGCCTGGGCAAATATCGTGACGCCCGGCAGTTGCGCCAGACGCTCCTCCAGACAGGCCTTCAAGCCGCCCAGCGTCTCCATACGAGAGACCAATTCCTGCCGGGCAAGTTCAGCCGCCTTGCCGAAGCCGACCAGCGCCGCCACATTTTCCGTCCCGGCGCGCCGCCCCTTTTCCTGTTCGCCGCCATGCAGCAGGGGCGTCATGTCCAGCGACTTGTCCACGATCAGCGCACCGGCGCCCTTGGGACCATAGATTTTGTGGGCGGATACCGTCATCAGCTGCGCCCCGCAGGCGGAAAAATCCACCGGGAGCCTGCCCGCCGCCTGTACGGCATCGGTATGAAAAACAGCGCCCTGCTCCCGGGCAATCGACGCCAGAGCGGCGATGTCCTGAATCACGCCGCTCTCGTTATTGGCCAGCATCACCGACACCAGGCGGGTCCTGGCCGTCAGGGTGGCGCGCAGCGCCTCGGTGGAGACGGTGCCATTCCCGTCAACCGGTATTTCCTGCGGCTGCCAGCCACGCCGGCCGAGGCTGGCGGCCGGCGCCAATACTGACGAATGTTCGATGGCGCTTACGGCAATGGCGCCCGTTTCCTGCGAGTCGGCATAGCCTTTTATAGCGAGGTTGTTGGCCTCCGTGCCGCCGCTGGTAAACACCACCTGGCTGGGATGGGCATGCACCAGATCGGCCACCTGTTCCCTGGCCTGCTCCACTGCGGCACGCGCCTGCCTGCCAACGGTGTGCGTGCTCGATGGATTGCCAAACCGGGAGGATAAGTAGGGCAGCATCGCCTCCAGCACCCGCTCATCCAGCGGGGTGGTGGCGTTATGATCGAGATAGATGCTCATGGTCGCCTGCGCCAGGCCGGCCCCGCTCAGGCCAGTGTGTCCGCATTCGCGCGATGTTGCCGCTGCGCCTCGGGAGTGCCTGAGGACACATTTGGAGGCCGTTTGACCAGCTCGGCCAGTGTGATGCTGTTGAGAAATCCGTGTATCCGGTCGCTTAACTCATGCCACAATTCATGGCTGAGGCAGGGGCCGTTGTTATTGCAGTTCGCCTTGCCGCCGCAGCGCATCACCGAGACACCTTCATCGACGGCCGTTATGACATCGTCGATGGTGATTTTATCACCCGGCTTGCCCAGACTATAACCGCCGCCGGGACCGCGCGTGCTGGCGACCAGGCCATTCTTGCGCAATTTGGCGAACAGCTGTTCCAGATAGGACAGCGAAATACCCTGCCGCTGCGATATATCGGCCAGGGTGATGGGGCCGTCCGTGCCGTGTAGTGTAAGATCCAGCATTGCCGTTACGGCATAACGCCCTTTGGTCGTCAGTTTCATATACCACCTCTGCGCAAACGCGATTGATTAAGTTGATTGAATAATAAACTTACAAGTTAGTATGATATTATCCATTTCATAGCATTCCTGTCAACTATCAACCGCCGGTAAATCTGGCTATTTCAATGCGCAGGAAAATCCGTCCTTATTTAATCTTTATCCTTAACTTTCTCGTCCATTACATTGATATCTATAGATTCATCAAGCTCGGGTAGTTTGATATCCACCACATCGGCTCCCATTTGCCTGAGCACCTGATCATAGTCCTGGATCTTCTTGTCCAGGGCATGGATATGATCAAGCATGCAGTTGATGGCATGAGTCACGGGGTCGGGCACATTTTCGCTGACACCATAGGCGTCAAAACCCATTTTTCGTGCAATCTGATCGCGGTCCTGTTGCCGGGGCGACTTGTCTTTTTGCACCATGCGGGCCGGTATCCCGACCACCGTGGTATCGGCCGGCACATTGTTGACAACCACGGCATTGGAGCCGACCCGCGCGCCGTCGCCCAGCGTGATGGGGCCGAGCACCTTGGCCCCCGCCCCCACCACGACATCGTTGCCCAGCGTGGGGTGTCGCTTGCCTTTCTTCCAGGTGGTTCCGCCCAGGGTCACGCCGTGATACAGGGTGACGTCATCGCCGATCTCGGCGGTCTCGCCAATCACGACACCCATGCCGTGATCGATGAAAAACCGCCGGCCGATGGTGGCGCC
>MGXL01000046.1:10484-12490 GCA_001801365.1 Gammaproteobacteria bacterium RBG_16_57_12
TATTTCGATGCCGGTCAGCCAGCGGCTGATGCCGGAAAGAAATCGCGCCAGCCACTTCAGGCCATGTTTCCATAACCAATGACTCAGGCGATGAAACTGCAGGGCATGAAATCCGGGGTAGGTGGTCAACACCTCAATAAAATTCCGCGCCGCCGGATCGCGGTCAAAAACGCAGTTGATATCTTCACGTAGGCGCGTAAACATGGTCAGCTATCTTCCTCGGTCGGCCAGCTTCTGCATGGCATTAAATATACCACGCAATATCGCCAGCTCCATCTTCTCGAGCTGCGCCCGATTATACAGCCGCCGCAAGCGGCGCATGGTTTTGCGCGGATTCTTGGCCTTGATGAATTCCACATCGACCAGCGCCTGCTCCATGTGCTGATAAAACAGATCCATTTCATGCCCAGTCGCCAGTTCACCCTGTGGCGTGGCCTGACTATCGGTATCGGTCCGGCGAGTCTGCATGAACAGCTCGTAGCAGACGACCTGCAGCGCGGCGGCAAGATTCAATGAACTGAACGCCTCGTTGCAGGGAATCGTCAGCAGATAATTGCACAAACCCAGTTCTTCATTGCTCAGGCCGGAGTGCTCGCGGCCGAACACCAGGGCAACCTGAGCTGCCTCGCTCTCAAGCGCAATGCGTTCCGCGCAGGCCTTGGGGTCCAGCACCAGGTTACCGATGCGCCGGTTATGCCGCGCACTGGTGCCCACCACCACGGCGCAATCCTGCACCGCCTCCTGCAGGCTGGCGCAGACCACGGCACGTTCCAGCACATCGATGGCGCCGACGGCACGGGCATCGGCGTCGGGGTCGGGAAAATACAGGGGATTGACCAGATACAGCCGCTCCAGTGACATGTTTTTCATCGCCCTGGCGCAGCCTCCGATATTGCCCGGATGGGAGGTCTCCATCAACACCAGTCTGATATTGTCCAGCTTCATTTATCACCTTCGACAGCAACCGCAAGTTTTGCTGCCTTATCGCGCAAGGCCTGTTAGAATAGGTGCCATTTTACAGCTTAACAGCCTGTCAAGCACCGTCATCGAGTACCCAGACTATGAATCCTATGCTGAATATCGCCATTCGTGCGGCGCGGCGCGCGGGCAGCATCATCACCCGCAACATCGATTTCATCGACCGCCTGGATGTCAGCGCCAAGTCACAGAATGACTTTGTCAGCGATGTGGACCGGCAGGCGGAGGAGGAAATCATCGCCGTGTTGCGCAAGGCCTTCCCCTCCCACGGGATACTGGCCGAGGAAAGCGGCGCATCACAAGGCGATGACTATCTCTGGATCATCGACCCCCTCGATGGCACCACCAATTTTCTACACGGTTTCCCGCAGTTCTCCGTTTCCATCGCCTTACAGTGCAAGGGCAGGTTGGAGCTCGGCGTGGTCTATGACCCGCTGCGCCAGGAGCTGTTCACCGCCGAGCGCGGCGCCGGCGCCAAGCTGAACGACCGGCGCATCCGGGTCAGCAAATTGCGCGGCCTGGATGGCGCCCTGCTGGGGACCGGCTTTCCCTTCAAGCACCATCAGCACCTGGACGCCTACCTCGCCACCTTCAAGGCGCTGTCTCCCATGACTTCAGGCATCCGCCGCGCCGGTTCCGCCGCCCTGGATCTGGCCTACGTGGCCGCCGGACGGCTGGACGGTTTCTGGGCGATCGGCCTCAGCCCCTGGGACATGGCCGCCGGGGTCATCCTCATCCGCGAAGCTGGCGGACTGGCTGGTGACTTTGCCGCCGGCGATGACTTCATGGACACCGGCAATCTCATCGCGGGAAATCCCAAGGTTTACCACGCCATTTATCAGACCATCAAACCACATCTTGGCCCCGCGCTGGCCAAATAATCCCTGCCAGATCGCCCCTCTGCTGGTAAGATACGGATTTCGCCCTTTGCCGGATGCACCCATGACAAACCCGCTCCTGCCATTGCTCATCGAACCCGCCGATCTCCAGCCACATCTGGGGAGCCGGGAGTTGTTGATCGTGGATAT
>MGXL01000047.1:0-3090 GCA_001801365.1 Gammaproteobacteria bacterium RBG_16_57_12
GCCCGCTCGACAATCCCGGGCTGGACATCAGAGCGGTCCGAACAGTGGGCGACATCCAGGCCGGCATTCAGCTGCGCGGGACCTTGCGCCATCCCCGAACCGAACTGTATTCCTTGCCGGCCATGAGCCAGTCCGACGCCTTGGCCTATCTGGTATTGGGCCACCCGCTTGAGCGGACCACATCCAGCGAAGAAGGCCAATTAATGGCGCAGGCGGCACTGGCCTTAAGCCTGCAAGGCGGCGACTATCTGGCGCGCAGCCTGGGCGATCGTTTTGGATTTGAGGAAATGCGTATCGAGACTTCAGATACCGGCGAGCAGGCCTCGCTGGTGATCGGCCGCTATCTGTCACCGCGCCTGTACATCAGTTATGGCGTAGGCCTGATCGAGGCCGTCAACACCATCAATATGCGCTATCAGCTTTCACGGCGCTGGCAGCTCAAGGCCGAATCCGGCATCGATCAGAAGGCCGATTTGCTCTATAGTATCGAGCACTGAGCGGTGTCGTATAACCAAAAACGTATTATTGAATATCCAGCCCCTGCTGCTTTTCGCGCAACTGCTGTAATTTCTCCAGGGCGCGCTCGGCTCTGTCGACATTCGCTCTGGCCTGCTCATTATCCCCGTTCAGCTCCAGCACCAGACGCCAGAATTCAATGGCGCGCTGATAATCACCCAGGCTATAACTGGCGGAGGCCTGCTCCATATTTTGCTGCACCACGTAGGCGATGGCCTGCTCCGCCTGCTGCTTCAGTATCCTGAGATCCATGTCGCTTACTTCGATCTGCTCCAGGCGCTTGAGCAGATGCTGCATCACCTTATAATTTCTTGCCACAAACGACTGTTCCAGGGCGTTGCGCAACTCCTCCTGCTCGGCCTTGACATTCTTGTCCACCACGCGCTTCTCGGCCTGTCTGGTTGATGCCTCATTACGATTCAGAATCTCCTGCAATTGTTTATTATAGGATTCAATTTCCTTATCCGGGTATAGACGGTACGCCAATGGCAGGGTGCGTGTAGCCAATGTCAGGTTGCCCAGAGCCAGTGCATCCTTGCCAGCCAGCATGAGCTGACCGGCGATGTCTTCCGCCTTCAGTTGCAGGTTTTTTAATTGAATTTTCGACAGCCAGCCCGGTGATCGGGTCACTGACATTTCCCTGATAAGCGTCAGGCGTTTTTCCAGCCAGATGCCATCTGTAATCAGCAGTTCGATTTCCAGCTGGGTGGCGCGGTTGATCTGCCTGGTGTTCAGGATGGCAAGAGCGTGCTGCAGCAGCTCGCTCTGTCGATAGTGCTTCAGGCCGTCTTCATAGACAGATTGGGCCTCCGTCAATTTCCCCGCCCCTTCCATCTGACGGCCTTTCTTCAGCATTTCTGTTTCATATTGCTGCGCCTTGCCGAGCACTGTCTGTTTTTTTGTCATTATTGACTCATAGGCGGGATGCTCCGGGCGCACCTTGTCAATTGCGTCCAATGCCTTTCCATACATATGATGATCCACCCATGTCTCGATCTGGACGTCAGGATCGTCTGAATGCGCAGCCAGATAGGCGCAACCAGCCAGAAATTGCGCACAAAGAAATATAGCCGCATAAGTGAGCGTCCCTCTCATGGCAATTCAACATGCGGTGCAAGAATGTCATCGATCAGTGTCGTCATCATTTGCAGCGGCTGACCGGATACATCCAGCACGGTATAGGCCTTAACCGGCTCCTTTTTGCCTTTCAGGGTGATCGTACCATATTCCTCGCACTGGACCGACGATGTGCCGCAGACAATGTCATGCACATCTTCGCTGATGAGTATATTACCCGCTCCCGCCGCTGATGACAGTCGCGAGGCCAGATTCACCGCATCACCCACAACCGTGTATTCCATCCGGTCTGACGCACCCATATTGCCGGCCAGCATGAAGCCACTGTTTACGCCAATACGAAATTGAACCGTTTTCTGCCCCGAGGCCGTGCGCCTTTCATTGATGGCTGCCACCAATTTCCGGATCATTATTGCGCAATAAAGCGCATGCGCGGTATGCTGCGAATCCTCTTCAGGAACCCCGAACACCAGCATGACGCAGTCACCGATATATTTATCGATATGGCCGCTGTAATACTGGGCCACCTGCGCGATATAACTGAAATATTCATTCAACAGAGCGTTGACTTCCTCGGGGCTCAGATCTTCTGAAATACTGGTGAACCCGACAATATCCGCAAACAGGACACTGGCATTAACGTGTCGTCCGCCCAGGCGCACCTGGCTCAGATTCTTTAGAACCTCTTTTGCAACCTTCGGCGACACGTAGCGCGAAAATATCTGCTCCACCTGTTCCTTGCGCAGCAGCCCGGCGGTCATTTCATTCATTGACGACATCAGGGCGCCCAGCTCATCCTTGCGCTTGTCCTCAAAGCGGAATTTGTAATCGCCCGCTGTAATGGCGCGGCTTGCAGCGATCAGGCGATGAATCGGCCGGGTAAGGCGTTTACCCAGTATCAGGGAAATCACAAATCCGAGTATCACCATCAATATCGTGGCGCTGGCCACGGTATTGATGGTCCGGGAGCGGGCAAGTTCCATCAGGGATCTGTCAAAGGTAATGAGCACGTATCCTATGATGATGTCATCGGTCAGGATAGGCATCAAAAAGGTCATCGCGGCGATTTTCCTGCGCTGTTCCCGATAACTCCAGTCCAGGACACGGCTGATATCCGGCATCGTGGTAATGGCGGTTTGTGATGGGATGGCCCCTTCAGACACCAGCGGATGCTTATCTTCCGACAAAACGGCGGCGCCGAGGATATTGTCTTGCGATATCAGATTATTGACGATGATTTGCAGACTCAGGGTATCGTTGGTCAACAGGGGGTCCCGCGTGAACTCCGCCATCTGCTTGAGCAGCGTGGTGCTCGACTCGGTGATCTGCTGCTCCAGGAGCCGGGTTTGATCCCTCGCAATCACCAGTCCCAGCAGCACCATGCCGCAGGTCACCGTAACCGTGAAGATCAGCGATAATTTGTAGGCAATCGGAAGATAGCCTGGCCGGTTATTCGTCAGGAAACGCCAGATATCGATAAAGCGAAATTTGTTATCG
>MGXL01000047.1:3177-4849 GCA_001801365.1 Gammaproteobacteria bacterium RBG_16_57_12
TCGAACCGGCACGGATGTTGCCACCCGAGGGATTTTAAGTCCCTTGCGTCTACCAGTTTCGCCACCCGGGCGCTGGTTATCCGACAGGAAATAATCAGCCGAAGTATAACGATAAACGGCGTATATGTGGAGCGCTTTATCGGGGCGTAATTGGAGGCTGGGGTCGGAATCGAACCGGCGTCCACGGCTTTGCAGGCCGCTGCATAACCACTCTGCCACCCAGCCGTGGGTGATGAAATCTGCTTTTCCCAGCCAGTAGATGCACAGATCAACAGGAGAGGATTGGAGCGGGAAACGAGACTCGAACTCGCGACCCCAACCTTGGCAAGGTTGTGCTCTACCAACTGAGCTATTCCCGCTTAGGGCGTATATTTTAATGGGTTGAGGCTGACTGTCAAGCCCTAATCCCGGTTATCCTTGTGCAAGGAAGGCCACGCCGCGCGCAGGTATAGTAGCATGGACCAGAGGGTCAGGCCAGCGGCCACATACAGCAGCGCCAGGCCGATATCACCGGTGGCGATACCCAGCAGCGGTTCACGATACAGCAGCAGTATCAGCGCAATCAGCTGGGCAGTCGTCTTGATCTTGCCGATGATGGAGACGGTCACCTTGGTGTGCGCGCCTATCACGGCCATCCACTCCCGCAAGGCCGAGATGACGATTTCCCGGCTGATGATGACCGCCGCGGGTAATGCCAGATAGATGCTGTGAAAACTGGTCGGATTGACATCGACCAGCAGCAACAGCGCCACCGCCACGATCAATTTGTCCGCGACGGGATCGAGAAAGGCCCCGAAGGCCGAGGTCTGGGCCAGGCGGCGCGCCAGGAATCCATCCAGCCAGTCCGTCAATGCCGCGAAGATGAACAACAGCACCGAAACCAGGTGGGCCCATTTAAAGGGCAGATAAAAAAACAGCACAAACACCGGGATGAGGGCGATGCGCAGCAGGGTCAGGAGATTGGGGATGTTGTACTTCTGTGAATGATTACTCATGGTGCATCGCATCGTAAATTCGCTGTGCCAGCGGCCGGCTGATCCCGGGCAAACGCACCAGGTCATCCACCCCCGCCCGCCGCACTTCCTGGATGCCGCCGAATTGTTTCAGTAACAGCTGGCGCCGTTTTGGTCCCAGACCGGGGATGCCTTCCAGCAGCGATGTGTGTCGAACCTTCGCCCGCCGCTGCCGATGGCCGCTGATGGCGAACCGATGAGCCTCATCGCGGATCTGCTGTACCAGATGCAGCGCCGTTGAATCCCGGCCCAGTATAAAAGGGCTGCGATGTTGCGGCAAGAACAGCTTTTCCTGCCCCGGCTTGCGCGACGCTCCCTTGGCGACTCCGATCAGCTGCACATCGGCTATCTGTAATTCCTCCAGCACGCGTTCCGCCTGCGCCAGTTGCCCTTTACCCCCATCGATCAGAAGCAGATCAGGCAGCTTGCCCTCACCCCGCTGCAGGCGGGTGTAACGCCGGCTCAGCGCCTGCGCCATCGCCGCATAGTCATCCCCGGGGTTTATCCCTTCAATATTGAAACGACGGTAATCGGCCTTGACCGGCCCCTGCTGGTCAAATACCACGCAGGAGGCGACAGTCTGTTCCCCCTGGGTATGACTGATGTCAAAACATTCCAGCCGGGTGGGTAAAAATGCCAGGCCCAGCGCGTCCTGCAGC
>MGXL01000047.1:5127-5205 GCA_001801365.1 Gammaproteobacteria bacterium RBG_16_57_12
GCCTCTTCCTGCAGATGCGGGAAGAAGGTTTTGTTGCCGAGGTTACGCCCTCCCCGAATAAAAAATACCTGGATACAG
>MGXL01000047.1:5309-10737 GCA_001801365.1 Gammaproteobacteria bacterium RBG_16_57_12
GTATCGGGCGGCCAATTCATAGTGTTTATGTTCTGCCGCCTGTTCCATCTGCTTCACCAGCTCGTCGATCACCTGGCTGTTTTTACCTTCCAGAAACATGACCGCATGGCGCACGTCCAGATCGTAGTCTTCCTGGCTGATCAAGCCGACACACGGCGCGGTACAGCGCCGGATTTGATATTGCAGGCAGGGCCGGGCCCGATTGCGATAAAAAGTGTCTTCACATTGGCGCACCGGGAACAGCTTCTGCAGCAGATGGAGACTGTCCCGGGCCGCGACGGCGCTGGGATAAGGCCCGAAATAACGGCCTTTTTCGCGCTGTGGGCCGCGATGCAGCCCCAGCCGGGGAAACTCGTGATGTGTCGATAGAAATATGTAGGGGTAACTTTTGTCATCGCGCAATAGAATGTTGTAGCGCGGCTTGAACTGTTTGATCAGGGTGTTTTCCAGGATCAGGGCTTCGGTCTCGGTATGTGTGACCGCCACCTCGATGCGGGCGATCTGGGACACCAGGCTACGGGTTTTGGTGCTGTCGACGGTGCGGCGGAAATAACTGGCTACCCGTTTTTTGAGATTGTTCGCCTTGCCCACATAAATCACCGCGCCGTCCTGATCCAGCATGCGGTATACACCCGGCTTGGCAGTGAGATTTTTGAGAAATCCTTTTACATCGAAGCCTGCGGCAGGCGGCATCATGCGGTGGCCTGGAGCAAGGCAGCGGCCCGGGCGAAAACCTGGTGGAACATCGCCTCGGTCAAACGTCGCGTCTGGGTGTTATAGCGGCTGCAATGGTAGGAATCCACGAGTTTGAGGCCATTGGGCAGGTCGTGCACACGGTTATGCCCGAACTTGCCGGCCAGGGGCTTGAGGCCACAGGCCCGCAACACCGCCTGATGGGCGATACTGCCCAGGGCGATAACCACCGCCCCCGGCCGCAAGCCGGCGATTTCCACCTGGAGATATCTATTGCAGCGGGCGATTTCCTCGCCCACCGGCTTGTTCTGCGGTGGCAGACATTTCACAGCATTGGTGATACGGCAACGATATAACTGCAAGCCATCATTACGCGCGCGGGATTCGCTCTGGTTGCTGAAACCATAACGGTGCAGGGTGTCGTAGAGCAGGATACCGGCATAATCCCCGGTGAATGGACGGCCGGTGGCATTGGCCCCGTGCATGCCGGGCGCCAGACCGACAATCAACAAGTCCGGCTCGTCCACACCGAAGGGCGCCACCGGGGCCGCATGATAAGCCGGGTATTGGGCTCGCACCTCATCCAGAAATTGACTCAGCCTCGGGCAGTCACGGCAACCAGGATCAAATGGCATGGGCATCATATTTATATGTTTCTATTTAACATGTTAAAGATGTTTGTTACGAATTTCCTTTAACAGTCCTTCAGCCGCCGCCTCCACCAGGTCCAGCACCTGCTCAAAGCCATTCATCCCGCCATAATAGGGATCTGGCACCTCTGCCTCATTCATATGCGGGGCATAATCCAGAAACAGGCGTATTTTATGACCATGTTCGCCCGGCGATTTGTTGGCCAGGATTTCCAGATTATCCCTGTCCATGGCAAGAATGTAGTCGAAATGCTCGAAGTCGTCTTCCGCCACCCGCCTCGCTCGCAGATCACTGATATCGACGCCACGGCGTCTGGCGCTGCTCATGGCGCGCGGATCCGGCGCCTCACCGATATGATAGGCATGGGTACCTGCCGAATCGATCAAAATCAACTCGCTCACGCCCTGTTGCATCACCAGGTTGCGAAAGACACCGTGCGCCGTTGGTGAACGGCAGATGTTACCCATGCAGACAAACAAAACCTTGACTTTGTTATCGCTCATTTTACTTTAACTAACCTGTTTTACCAGTTGATAGTAATATATTATTTACTCTATCCAGATCGGCAGGGGTATCGACGCCCTGCCCCGGCCTCACCCTGGCCTGGGCCACATGTATCCGTTGACCGTTCCATAGTACCCTGAGCTGTTCCAGTGATTCCATGATCTCGATGCCGCAGGGTGGCCATTGCACATATTGACGCAGAAAGCCGCAGCGGTAGGCATACAGGCCGATGTGCCGGTAGTGTTCCGAGCGTTGCGGCAGTTCTTCGGTGGTGACCGCAAAGGCATCGCGGTCCCAGGCGATGGCGGCCCGGCTGAAATACAGGGCATATCCCTGACAGTCCATAACGACTTTGACGATATGCGGGTCAAATAAGACGGCGGTGGTCTGAATGCGTTCACAGAGTGTCGCCACCCCGGCATCGTGATGCAAGGCAAGATTTTCCGCTACCTGTCGTATCAACGCCGGAGGCATCAGCGGCTCATCTCCCTGGAGATTGACAATAATCTGCTGATCATCTTCTCCATACTTGTCAATAACCTCGGCCAGGCGGTCAGAACCAGACTGATGATGCGCCGACGTCAGGCAAGCCTCCGCCCCGAACCGTCGGGCCGCTTCCATCACCCGCCGATCGTCGGTGGCGATAATCACCTGCTCCGCCCCGCTTTCCACGCCACGTTCATAGACATGCTGGATCATGGGCTTACCGGCGATGTCCGCCAGCGGTTTGCCCGGCAGCCTGGTAGAAGCATGGCGGGCCGGGATGATGACCTTGAATCCCACGCCTATACTTCCTCTTCGACGGGTAGCGGACGTGCCTCCTGCTCCAGCATGACCGGAATATCATCGCGGATGGGATAGGCCAGACGATCGGCCTTGCAGATCAGTTCCTTTTCATCTTTTTTATAGACCAGCGGTCCTTTACATACCGGACAGACCAAGATATCCAGCAAACGTTTATCCATGCTCTTTCCCCTTCAGTAGTTTTTCCAGTGCAGAGGTGAATTCGGCCCCCATTGCAGTATTGACCGGCAGATACCAATAATCTGGGCCGGCAAAACGTTCACATTTTACCGCATCTTTTTCCGTCATCAGCACCGGTAAATCATCATTGAATGTCACTTCTTCGCGATGATAGGGATGATGATCGGGAAAGGGATGCTCTATCACCCGGATGCCCAGTTGCTGCAGTTTGTCAAAAAAGCGCTTTGGATTGCCGATGCCGGCTATCGCATGGACCGACTGACCGCGCAGATTATCCAGATCCCTGGTCTGACGGGCATCCGTGAGATTGACCAGTTGCCTGCCGCTCAACTGCATGGAATATTCGCCCCGTCCGGCCAGGCCGTTGACCACCACCATATCGGCCTGTTGGATACGTTTGACCGGCTCGCGCAAGGGGCCGGCCGGCAGGCAGAGCCCGTTGCCAAAGCGACGTATGCCGTCGATGACCACAATCTCGATATCCCGCCCCAGGGCATAGTGCTGCAAGCCATCATCTGACACTATGATATTGCAGTCATGGTATTGCAACAGGGCCTGCGCCGCGGCAACCCGATCGGGTCCCACCGCCATGGGACAGCGGCAACGTCTGGCGAGCAGCACGGCTTCATCCCCCACGATCCGCGGATCACTGTCGGGGCGCACCTGCTGCGGCCACAGGCTGGCCTCCCCGCCATAGCCGCGGCTGACAATGCCCGGGCGATAACCGTGCCGCTGCAGGTAATCGACCAGATAGGCAACCAGTGGTGTCTTGCCCGTACCTCCGACCGTGACATTACCGACCACGATCACCGGCACCGCCAGACGGTGCACCTTCAGAAGGCCGAGGCGATAGGCGCGACGCCTAACGCTTACCAGCAGTGAAAAGAGCTTGCTGAGAGGCAGTAAGAGCAGGGCCTTGGGGGATTTGCCGTACCAGAGCGCTTCAAGATTCATTTCTAAATTTGGCATCCCCTGGCGCTTAGAGAAGTGTTATTTAATTTATAACAATGTGTTGTAATTGATATCTATATAAATGGATTAACTATTGCGAGCCCGCCTTGCCTTCATTCATATGTGTTGTCGCAAAGGCCAGGCGGGAGAAACCCAACTGTCGTGCCGCATCCATGGCGGTGATCACTGCCTGATGGGGGGTATTGGAATCCGCACGGATGATCAACTGCGGATCCTTCTGATTACCCGCCACTTCCTTCATGGCCTTCATCAGGGTGGACAGTTGCACATTCACTACACGCAGATCATTCACGTAATACTGGCCTTCGCTATCGATGGAGATTTCGATACGGTCATTCTCGATCGGCTGGGCCTGCTGGGTCGCCTTGGGAAGCACGATCTTGATTTCCGACTGCTTGTCGAAGGTCGTCGAGACCATGAAGAAAATCAGCAACAGGAATACCACATCGATCAGCGGCGCGATATTGAGATCGAGTTCCTCTTTGCGTTGTGTCCGGAAATTCATCTCAGATCACCTTATAATTTTTCAGACTTGCGATCACCGTGCATGATCTCCACCATTTTCAGGGCTTCCTGCTCCATCTCCACCACCAGGGCATCGATCTTGCCACGGAAATAGCGGTGAAACATCATGGCGGGGATGGCGACGATCAGGCCGGCCGCGGTGGTAATCAGGGCGACGGATATCCCCCCGGCCAGGGCGTTTGGCTTGCCCACCCCTTCCACCAGAATGCCATCGAACACCTGGATCATCCCGATAACCGTGCCCAGCAAGCCCAATAACGGTGAAATCAGGGCAATGGTACCGAGGGTATTGAGGAACCGCTCCAGTTCATGGGCCACGTGCCGCCCGGTCTCCTCTATGCTTTCCTTCATGATCTCCCGCTGCTGGTTCAGATTGATCAGCCCGGAGGCCAGGATGCGGCCCAGCGCCGAACCCTCCTGGATATTCTTCAGGACATCGGCATTGATCTGTTTATTGTTGTGCCAGTGCCAGATCTGGGCCACCAGATTTTCCGGCACAATACGGCGCCGGCGCAGGCTCCAGAACCGTTCAATGACAATCCCCATGGCAACGATGGACCCCAGGATGATCGGAATCATCAGCACACCACCGGACTTGATAATCTCTAACACATCTATGCTCCACAGTAATCAGATTGACACGTAATTTAGCAAAGTCTTACCCGGACGAAAAGCCAAACCGGGTAATACTGCACCTTGCGGCGGCTAGCGGTTCCAATAATGCCTGTTCTCCTGCCGATAGCTTATCGGCCGGAGTGCCGCCTTTGTGACCCCAAAGTTGATGGTAATGGCGCCGTGACTGGCCGAATCCATTTGTTGGATACCGGCCTGCTCGTACCTGGCAACCACTTGGGGATTGGGGAACCCATAGCGGTTGCGATAACCGACCGGGAATAATACCAGTTCCGGGGCGACCGTTTCGATCAATCCCTCGGTCGAGGAGGTCTTACTGCCATGATGGGGGGCCACCAGCACATCGGCGGGCAATTGCTGTTGTAATGAGTTGACCAGATATTTCTCGGCGGGGCCTTCGATATCGCCGGTCAGCAACACGCTGCCGCCGGGCGAACTGACCCTGAGCACACAGGAGTTGTTGTTC
>MGXL01000047.1:10757-15364 GCA_001801365.1 Gammaproteobacteria bacterium RBG_16_57_12
GTGTTTTTCCTCCGGCGGATAGATGACCTGGAAGGTCACCCCATCCCAGTGCCACTGTTGCCCGGACTGACAGTACTCGGCCTGCGTCAGCGTCAGTTTTTTTGACTGGATGCTGAGGACGGCAGTTTCCGGATAAACCTTCAATACCGAATCCAGGCCGCCCGCATGGTCGTTGTCCCCATGGCTGATGATCACACGATCGGGACGCACCACCCCCGCCTGTTGCAAAAACGGTACGACCACGGCGCTGCCGGTATCAAAATTCTCGCTCAGTTTCGGCCCGGTATCGTAGATCAAAGTATGCTGATGCGTGCGGATCACCGCCGCCAGCCCCTGGCCCACATCCAGCAGAGTGAACGAGAATTCGCCCGGCAGCGGGCGCGCCGGCAGGATCAGCACCATGGGCATCATCCACAACCAGCCCAGCCAGCGCCCCGGAATACCCTTGGGTGAGAGCAGCAGCACCATGCCTACCAGGCCGCATGCCACGGTCCAGAGCGGCGGCACATGCTGCCACCACTGGACCCAGCGGAATTCCGCCACCCATTCCAGCCAGAGCCACAGCCTATCCAGCAACCAGGAGGCAACCTGGAACAGGGCGGCGCCGGCCGTATCAAACAAGGGCGTGAGCAGGGTTCCGATCAGCGTGAGGGGCACCACGGTGGTTTCCACCAGCGGCACCGCCACCAGATTGGCCAGGGGCGCCCCGCCCATGATCTGCCTAAACAACAGCAAGGTCAGCGGAGTCAAGCCGACAAAAATCACCCAGTGCACCCTGCCCCAGCGTTGCCACAGGCCGGTGGCGGAAAGCTGCCCATGCATGCCGAAGAGAATGATGGCCACCGAGGCGAAAGACAGCCAGAAACCATACGACAGCACCGCCAGCGGATCGATGAGCAACACGGCCAGCAGGGCCAGCGCCAGGGTCCGGGCCGGTGTCAGGGTGCGGAGTAAGATCACACCGCCAAAAACGACTCCCAGCATCACCAAGGCCCGTTGCGTGGGAATGGTGAAACCGGCCAGCGCGGCATACACCATGGCGGCCGTCATGCCGGCCAGCGCCGCCGCCTTTTTGGCCGGGATCAGCTCCACCAGTTGAGCCACACGACGCCAGCTCCAGCGGAACAGAAAAAACACAAATCCCGCCACCAGGCTGATATGCATGCCGGAGATGGTCATCAGATGACTGGTGCCGGTGCGCGTCAGCAAGTCCCACTGCTCATGGCTCATATCCTGCCACTCGCCAATGGCCAGCGCGGCGATCACCCCGGCATTGGGGTCATCAACCAGGGCCTGCTGTATCTTCCGATACAGATATTCGCGCAACCGGTCGATGTTCACCCCGCCGGCCGATTCCTCCAGCAGCACATTGACCTGTTCCTCATCCTCCCGGATATATCCGACGGCATGGATACCTTGCTGAAACAGCCATTTTTCATAATCGAAGCTGCCGGGATTCATCAGGCCGTTGGGCTGTTTCAGACGCACCCGCAAGCGCCAGCGCTGCCCGGCCGAGATGCCCTCGTGCCTGCCATACCAGCTCAGCAGCACCTGCCGCGGAAGCTCGGGATTCTCATCGACATCGAAGCGAAAACGCAGCCCCGGTTCCCTGACTTGCGGGATGCTGCCCACCGTGCCGGTGATGACCAGATCCTGGCCTTCCAGCGAAGGATCGAGTCTTTCATCGAGCGCCAGCGTGGCAAACAGCAGAGCCCAGAGAAAGCCTGCCAGCATCCACAGGGGAATCCGCAGCGCAGGGATTTTGCGCAACAGCGGGATCAGGAGCAGCGCGCCGGACCAATAGAGCGAAGGCAGATTGCTTTGCGCCTGCAACAGCATTATTCCTGCCAGAAAGGCGACACTCCCTATCAACATGGTTCCTGTTTAGTCTCTTTATGTGGATAATAGGTCTGGATAATGGGTCTGATCTATATCAGTAGGCTATCGGTCGAGAGACGTCAAGTACGTGCCCAAGCGCTTTTTCAAGAAATACATGCCGAGCCATGCTCAGGTCAAAGAGCATAAATATCTGAAGGCCTTCGGCACTTTATTGCATAACCCCAATCTGTGGCACTTGAATCGCTATTCGGCATCCGGCGGCGTGGCCGTGGGCCTGTTCGCCTCGATGATCCCGCTGCCGCTCCAGATGATCCTGGCCGCCATAGGCGCCATCGTCTTCCGGGTCAATCTACCCCTTGCGATCGGTATGACCTGGCTGACCAATCCTCTGACCGCCCCGCCCTTGTATTATCTCGCCTATAAAATCGGCGCCTGGATCATGCGGGTGCCTACCCAGGAATTTCAGTTTGAATTGTCATTTGATTGGCTGTCACAAGGCCTGGAAATCATCCTGGAACCCTTTTTACTGGGTAGCGTGATCATGGGCGCTGTCAGTGCCTTGCTGGGATACTGGCTGGTCAGATGGCTGTGGCGTCTGATGGTGATAAAAAACTGGGCCGCCCGAAAAGTCCGGCGCCAACGGGCTAGCCCAGATCAGCAGACTTGAGCCTGCCATCCTCGATCGTCAGGATGCGATCCATGCGCGCCGCCAGTTCATGATCATGGGTAACCACCACAAAGCTGGTCGCCAGTTCCTGGTTGAGCGTCAACATCAGCTCATAGAGATTATGGGCGGTCTTGCTGTCCAGATTCCCGGTCGGTTCATCGGCCAGTACACACAACGGTTCGGTCACCAGGGCGCGGGCCATCGCGGTGCGCTGACGTTCCCCGCCTGACAGTTCTCCCGGTTTATGCAGCACGCGCCCGGCCAGCCCCACCCTGCCCAGCATGGCCCGGGCCTTGTCGGCCGCGCTGCGCACCGGCTCACCGCGTATCAGCAGGGGCATAGCGACATTTTCCAAGGCGGTGAATTCCGGCAGGAGATGGTGAAATTGATAAACAAAGCCCAGGGCATGATTACGCAGCCGCCCTTTCTCCGCCTCGTTCAGACTGGCCATGTCCTTGCCCGCCACCATCACCTCGCCCGCGCTCGGCGCATCCAGGCCGCCCAGCAGATGCAGCAGGGTGCTCTTGCCGGAACCGGAGGCCCCGACAATCGCCACCCGCTCTCCCCTGCCTACGGACAGGGTGATGCCGCGCAATACCTCCACGGTCAGTCCTGCATCGGAAAAGGTCTTGCATAGATTTCGGCAGGATAGCACCTGAGTATCATTCATATCGCAGCACCTCGGCCGGCTGGGTGCGCGAGGCGCGCCAGGCCGGATAAAGCGTGGCGAGGAAGGTCAGCGCCAGCGAGACGGCGGAGATCATGAACACATCATCCCATTGCAGATCCGAAGGCAGATCGGTGATGTAGTACAGATCCGGTGCGAGAAATTTCGTCCCCAACAGGCCTTCCAGCCCGGCAACGAGTACCGCGACATTCTTCGCCAGCAGTACGCCGCCCACCGCACCCAGCAGCGTGCCCACCACGCCGATCACGCTGCCCTGCACCATGAAGATGCCCATGATTTTGCCCGGCGTCGCCCCGAGGGTGCGCAGGATGGCGATATCAGCCTGCTTGTCGGTGACCACCATGATCATGGTCGAGACGATGTTGAAGGCCGCCACGGCAATGATCAGCGACAGGATGACAAACATCATGGTCTTCTCGATCTTGAGGGCACGGAAAAAATTGGCATGATCGCGGGTCCAGTCGCTCAGGTAAATATTGCCCGGCAGGCTGTTGACCAGTTCACGGCTCACCCGGGGGGCCTTGAAGATGTCATTCAGCTTCAGCCGCACGCCGCTGACCTTGTCCTCCAGTTGATACAGGGTCTGCGCATCGCTCATGTGCACCAGGGCCAGGGTGCTGTCGTATTCGTACATGTCGACCTGGAACACGCCGACGACCGTAAAGCGCTTGAAGCGCGGGATGATGCCCGCCGGAGAGATATTCGCCCTGGAAACGATCAGCGTCACCTTGTCACCGACCAGCACGCCCAGGGCGCGGGCCAGATCCTTGCCCAGCACAATGCCATATTCGCCGGGACGCAGATCATCCAGACGTCCGATCAGCATCTTGCCGGCCACATCGGAGACCTGCGATTCCTGCTCGGGCAGGATGCCGCTGATCATAGCGGCATTGACCTGGCGGCCAAAACTCAACATGGCCTCCCCCTTCACCAGCGGCGCAATCCCGACGACATCCGGGTGCCGGGCCGCCTGGGTGGACAGCGTGCGCCAATCATCCAGCTCGCCCCCAAGCCCGCTGATGGTCGCATGAGAGGCCATGCTCAGAATACGCTCACGCACTTCTTTTTCGAAACCGTTCATTACCGAAAGCACGGTAATCAGGGCGGTAACGCCAAGAAAGATGCCCAGCATGGATGACAGGGAAATGAATGAGATGAAGTGATTGCGACGTTTCGCGCGGGTATAGCGCAGTCCAATACAGAGAGTCAACGGTCTAAACATCGGCTCAACCCGCATAATTCATGAAGGCGGACGCTCCATGAACCGATAGTTGTTGTGTATCAAACATATTTCGGTATTTCCCGGTCCTGATCTCGATGTACAGCATGTCCTGTTCGGGTTTAAGCCAAATCTGGCGTTGCATTTTCCCCGAACCCTTTATGAAATATGCGGGCTAATATACTTGAAATTAC
>MGXL01000048.1:0-5105 GCA_001801365.1 Gammaproteobacteria bacterium RBG_16_57_12
GACCCCGGTTCTGGTGTGTATAGACCTGACCCCGGTTCTGCCGGTTTTGTATAGACCTGACCCCGGTTCTGCCGGTTCTGCGTGACCCCAGTTCCCACACTCGAGGAGCTATGATGAAGCTGAGCCCAGGTAAATTTCTGATCGGATGTATCGTGCTGGCCAGCCTCATAGCTGGGTTAGGCCACGTCTTCTATGTGGGTCGCGACGACCTAGCTCAGTTGATCGCCTCATGCAATGAGCAAAATCAGATACGGCAGCAAGAGCGTCAAGGGAAGACCTGCGCGCGTGACGATCTGAACTGCCTTTGGAAGCAAGCATCGCTGGTGTGTCAGCCGGAGCAGCTCAGAGACGTATCTGAATCAACAGATACGATCCAGAGCCAAATCAAAGTTAAGGCACAGCAGGTTGCCAGCCGCACCACAGATGTCAACGTCGTAGCCATATTGGTTGCCTTAGTCGGAACGGCCCCGGCGATCTGGTATTTCGGTTTGGCTCGAATAAGGGAAGTTGGTAATGCCGTGCGCGGCAGGTAAGACGAAACGAGCGTATAACAATGTGTTCAAGTTCGCTCCCTTTGGTCCCTTAACACAACGTTATGTGCAAATAATAAAGTAGGACAACATGGCTAATTTATACAGGGGTGTATCAAAGACACATGATGAAAGCTTAGGCGGTCGACTTGTACCAAAAGGTAAAAACGCAGAAGTGGAGGCTAGGTATGGGGCAGGATTTAGGTATGGGCAGGCAACTTATGGAAAGTCAGAAGTAAATGCTGTCAGAGCACACCACATGGAGTCAGGTATGTATGATGGATGCTATATCTCTACAACGAGAAATCTCTCAGAAGCAAAAAAGTTTGCAACTAGCGGCAACATGGAAGATGGTTACGTTTATGTAATAGATGAATCGCTACTGGAAGCATACGGTGTTGTTTCACTTGAGTTTGAAAACCCAGAACATCCTCATGAACAAGAGGTCTCATTAAGAGCTCATGACTGTAAAGAAATACCTCTGGATGTTGTTATTGATAAAATTGAAGTCAAATGCACATAACGGTCGACCTCGCTCCCTTCGGTCGCTGGACGCTGCGCGATAAAGCCGCGCAGCGCCAAAAGGTACCGGAAGGTACCGGGGTCAGGTCTACGGAAGGTACGGAAGGTACGGAAGAAGGTACCGGGGTCAGATTAATAGCCTCATGTCTGATATATTTCCGGCATCATGTCCCGTCCCATCCGCATAGAATTCTCCAATGCTCTCTATCACGTCACCGCGCGCACAAGAAGGGTCAAGTCTTGACACAACGGTCTCTGGCAAGCTAATCTGCAACCATGGCACGCCCCCTTCGACTTGAGTTTTCCGGCGCAATCTATCACGTTACTACGCGCGGGAATGCGCGCAATGCGATCTTCCTTGATGATGAGGATCGGTTGTTGTTTCTGGCCTGCCTTGGGGAGGTGGTGGCGCGCTTTGGTTGGCTGTGTCACGCCTACTGCCTGATGGACAACCATTATCATCTGCTGATCGAGACGCCGGAGGGCAATCTGTCGCGGGGCATGCGGCAGTTGAATGGCGTATATACCCAGGGTTTCAACCGGCGCCATGGACGTGCGGGGCATGTGTTCCAGGGGCGGTTCAAGGCGATTGTGGTGGATCGTGACAGCTACCTGCTGGAATTATGTCGCTATGTTGTGCTGAACCCGATCCGTGCCGGCAGGGTGAAGAAAATTGAGCGCTACGCCTGGAGCAGTTACCCGGCAACGCTGGGGCTGGCCGCATGCCCGGCATGGCTTGAAACGGACTGGGTGCTGGGCCAATTTGCCAAGACGCGTGCCGTGGCACGGCGGCGCTACGCTGAGTTTGTGGCAGAAGGCGCGGGCATTCCGTCCCCGTGGCCTGCGGTGAAAGCCCAGGCATTACTGGGATCGGAAGCCTTTGTGGAGAAGATGCGCCCGTTGCTTGAAGGCGCACGCGAACTGAAGAAGGTTCCACGCACCCAGCGTTTGCTGCACCGGCCAAGCCTGGCAAAAATGTTTACCAAGGCGATCCGGGGCGATAAGGTCTTGCGTGACGAGGTAATTCGGAAGGCGTATCTGGACTATGCGTATAGCATGGCAGCGATTGCTCGTCATGCTGGAGTGCACTATTCTACGGTCAGCAGGGTGATTAAGGGAGAGAGGTGAAAGCGTGATGTCAAGACTTGACCCTTTTGTACGCTTTGACCCTTTTGTACGCTTAATTGTGTCTACTCTTGGTAGGCGGCACAGATGGTCACGCAAATTTAACAGGATGGTAATCTAGATGGGCGTTAGTACAGAAAGAGATGTTGAGAAGGTCTATCCGAAGGCGGATTTTGTCGCGAAGCTTCGGCGGCTTGCGGACGCGATTGAATGCGGTAATCGCTTCGAAATACAGATTGCAGGCGAAAGAATCTACGTGCCTGTCAGGGCCACCTTCATGATAGAACATGAAAAATCGGGTGACGAAGAAGAGATCGAGTTTCAGATTAAATGGGAACGCAAGTAATCAAATATGGAAAGCACGCCTAACGAACAGAGCGGAATGGCAGCAGGATGCGCGCCCATAGTCCTGCCTGGCCAGGACCGCATCGATGTCAGTCATGCAGCCTTAACACCTCCATGGCATTGCGGGTAGTTTGTACGGCAAGCTGTTCGACAGGCTCTTCGCGCAATTCGGCCAGGGCCTTCAGGCAGTCCGGCAGATACTCGGGGCTGTTGCGTTCACCCTGGTGCGCCGACACCGCCATGTCCGGGGCGTCGGTTTCCAGCACCAGGGCCTCGAGCGGCAGTTGCCGCGCCAGGGCGCGGATCCTGCTGGCGCGTTCATAGGTGAGCATGCCGCCGAATCCCAGCTTGAAGCCGAGGGCGAGGTACTGGTCGGCCTGTTGCCGGCTGCCGTTGAAGGCATGGGCGATGCCGCCGCGCACGCGCAGGCGGCGCAGTGTCGCCAGCACCTGGTCGTGCGCCTTGCGCACATGCAGCAGCACCGGCAGGTTCGCGGTGCGTGCCAGTGCCAGTTGTGCCTCGAACAATGCCTGCTGGCGATTTTTATCCGTCGGCTCGACAAAATAATCCAGTCCGATTTCACCCACGGCCACGACATTGTTCCCGGATAAGCGCCGTTCCAGGTCGGCCAGGTGCTGGTCGGTGTGCTTGTCGATGTAGAGTGGATGCAGGCCCAGGGCGGGATACAAACCCGGCTGCCGCCGGCACAAGGCCAGCAGCTGGGGCCAGCCCTCGGCATCGACGGCCGGCACGATGATCCGGGTGATGCCCAGGGCACGGCAGCGCGCCAGGATGACGTCCCGGTCGGCATTAAAATCGCTGACATCCAGGTGGCAATGGGTATCGATGAGTTCCATAGAGATTATCCGTGGTAGTGCCGCAACAGGGATCGTACCGCGCTGCGCAGGACTTGCAGCACCGCCGCATGTCCGGGCAGGCGCAGCCGTTCCGCCAGCGCCGGCCAGGTGTGTTTCTGCATGACCTTGGCGATCAGGGCCTCCTGCTGCGCTGCTGACAGGCTTTTGCTGGCCTGCGGATCAGACAACGCCGCGCCGGTCAGCTTATGGATACTCGGCATGGTGACCTCATAGCCGCGGTGCGCAAAGGCAAAGGCCTCAAGATCACGGCGCTCCCGGAGCGTGAGGGATAAGGGCAAGCCCTGTTCCGTGCGGCACAGCAGCAAGCCCGCCAGCCGCGGCTCGAGCTCGCGGAGCGGGTCCGACAGCTCATAGGGGAAGTGCTGGTGAAAGGTTTCGCGGGCCTCGGTGCAGATCTCCTCACCGGCCGGACTCAGGGGCAAAAGCATCATGAGCGAGTGGGCGCCGCTGGTATGCTCGCGGGTCAGGCCGAGCCGTACCGGTACAAATCCCGCCCGTTGCCAGAAGCGCAACAGTTCCTCGCTGATCCCGAAGCTGGCGCCGATCACGTCATGACCATGGCGGCGCGCCTCGTCCACCAGGGCCGACAATAAACGGGAGCCCAGCCCGCGGCCCTGCAACTGGGGATGAGCGGCAATGCGCATCACCCGGGCATAGCGCAGTCCGGGTGCCCGCTCGATACCGGCATGGGCCGCCAGCGATTGCGGGAGGAGATGGCCGCGCAGCCGCCGGCGCCCTTCATACACAGCACGCGCCGTAGGGACATCGATGCCACCCTCCGTGGCCAGCAGCGCGGTCGCCACCACAGCGCCCCGGTAACACATGACATAGACCGACACGTTGGGGCCATCGAGCAGATGCTGCAAATCCGCTGGGCTGGTCCGGTAGTGGGCGGTTACCAGCAGGCCAAATAGTTCCGACAGCCGTTGTTCATCGGCCAGCAATGCGGCGCTGTCCATCCGCCGGATCTTACAATCCTGCGGGCGCGCCTCTTCAATTTTTCCAAGAGGCGCGATGGCGGCATTCAGCAACAGGGCCTGTGAGACAAACTGTTCCAGGGGATCCTCCGCCGCCCAGCGGATCGGCTGTTCCAGGCGCACGGACTTCCAGCCCGGCGCGCGCTGATCCAGCACCTGATGAAAGCGCAAGGCAAAGCCGCGGCCCGTGCCTTCGTAACCGTGCACGGTGGTGGCGAAGACCAGCCGGGCATGCTGCTGTAACAGGCCTTCCAGCAAAGGGGCGGGGATGCCAGCGGCTTCATCCACCAAAACCAGATCCGCCGCCGGGCGCTGGCGCAACAGTTCATCGGGCGGCAGAAACTCCAGACAGCCCGATTCGTGCCGTAAGCGATGCGGTGACCCAGTCGCCTGCGGCAGGCAGCGCCGGGCATGGGCGAATACCTCCATGACCGCCTCGGGTCGCGGCGCGGTGATAATGATGCGCCGACTGCCTTGTTGCAACAATTGCGCCGCCGCCATCCCCAGGGCGGCCGACTTGCCCCGCCCGCGATCCGAGGTGAGCACCAGGGGCCGGCGCCGATGGCCATGCACCACCTTGAGCACCGCTTCGACGGCCAGTCGCTGATCGGCGGTACGAAATGGCCCCAATGATGTCTGGGATGCCCGGTTTGCGGCCATTGAATGTTGGATTTCCGGTAACCGGCCATCCTGCGCGATGACCTGCACATCTTCGCAAGCCTGAATCA
>MGXL01000048.1:5123-5268 GCA_001801365.1 Gammaproteobacteria bacterium RBG_16_57_12
GAAAAAAGCCGCCGATGTCGCTGGCCTGATAGGGCGCGACCACGATACGAGCATAGTGTGGGTCGGGATAGGCCGGCCAGTCCGGCAGAGGCGGCGTCAACCATAGCAACAGGCCGCCGGCGCGCAAGGTGCCGCTCAAGGCGCC
>MGXL01000049.1 GCA_001801365.1 Gammaproteobacteria bacterium RBG_16_57_12
AAAGGATCTTGTCTATGATGAGAAAAATATTAACTGCAGCAGCCCTGTTCACCCTGTTCACACATGTCTACGCGGCGGGTGACCCCGCCGCCGGCCAGGAAAAATCCGCCGCCTGCCAGGGATGTCACGGTGAAGATGGCAACAGCCCGAGCGCGGATTTCCCGTCACTCGCCGGACAAAATGCCACCTATATCATCAAACAGTTGAAAAATTTCAAGGATGGCAATCGCAGCAATGAAACCATGAGCGCGATGGCTGCCATGCTGGAAGATCAGGATATGGCGGACATCGCCGCCTATTTCTCATCAAAGAAAGGCGTCACAACGGGCTCCGGCGCACCCAAGGAAGTCCTCAATCGCGGCCGCCTGCTGTATAAGGGCGGCAACAAAAAGGAGGGGATGGCCGCCTGCGCGGGTTGTCATGGCGCCAAAGGCACCGGTAACGGTCCGGCCGGCTTCCCGGCGCTGGCGGGACAGCATGCCGATTATATTGAACGGCAACTGCTTGCCTTCAAGACCGAGGAGCGCAAAAATGACATGAATCACATGATGCGCGACATTTCCTTCAAGCTGACCAGCAACGATATGAAGGCGGTAGCGGCCTATCTGACCACTCTCACACCCTGAGGCCAGGGTTCCATATAAAAAAGGCAGCCGGCGGCTGCCTTTTTTATGTCTGGAGACAAACCTATTTCTTGCCCTTCCCGTAGATATAACGGGAAAAGGTCGCCACATCACTGCTGACGCGGCGCACCAGATGATCCAGACTGATGATGGCGTGCTCCAGCAGATTCACCGCGATATAGGGATGCTCGACCCGCAGGCGCAAATAGAGCGGTCGCGACAATTTCAGCAGCAGGGTTTCCCCCGTGCCGGTGGCGCGCATTCTGACCGAGCGGGGCTGACGGTCGAAAAACGACATCTCGCCCATCAGCTCGCCCTCCGACATGCGGCCGACCTCGGTCTCGGTGCCGCTTTCCTGATAATACAGGGCAGCCTCACCCTTGATGACAAAATACAGGGCCTCGCCAACCTCGCCGATATCGGCGATGATCTCTCCCGGCGCCACCGTGACTGTCTCGGTATAATCCAGCAGGGTCTTCACTTCCTTGATCGTCAGCGATTCGCACAGATATTGCTGATTCAGGAAATTGGCCAAATCAATCTTTTCACTACTCATCAGGTGTCTCCTCAAGGGGTCGTGAAATGCGCTGAGTGTCTATCAGTGGAGCATCATTATACCTTCGTTTGATCGAACAAGCCTGTATTGCGTTTGTCATATGAATTGGATAGGCTCACTCAAATGCACCCATTCAGGAGACCGCTCAATGCTCAGAAGACTGAGAACACTGGTAATTATGCTCCTAGCAACCCTGCTGACCGGCCCGCTCTTCGCCGCCGATTTCGAAGAAGGGACCGATTATGAAACACTCAGTACCGCACAGCCCACCAGCACTGACAACAGGATCGAGGTGGTCGAGCTGTTCTGGTATGGCTGTCCTCATTGCAACCAACTGGAACCGCTCATTGAACCCTGGGTAAAAAAATTGTCCGGTGATGTGCAGTTTGTGCGCATCCCGGCCATACTCCGTCCCGAATGGGAGCTCCTGGCGCGCGCCTATTATGCCGCGGAGGTGCTGGGGGTCGTGGAGAAAACCCACCGGGCCTTGTTCAGCACCATACACGACGAAAAGCGCTTCCTGAGCAACGAGACCCAGGTGCGGGATTTCTTCGTAAAACAGGGCGTCAGCGAGCAGGATTTCACTCGGGCCTTTCAGTCGTTCGCCGTCAACAGCAAGGTCAAGCGCGCCCGTGATCTGACCAAACGTTATGGCTCGAATGGCGTACCGGACCTGATCATCAATGGCAAATACCGCACCAACGGCAGCCTGGCCCGCGGCAATGCCAATATGCTGAAAGTCGCCGATTACCTGATCGAGCAGGAACGCAAGGCCCGGACAAAATAACCACCTGCCTCCAGGGCCGCAGACGGGACAACACCTAAATGAAAGCTGCCGAGCTGTTCGTCAGATGTCTGGAAAATGAAGGCGTGGAATACATCTACGGGGTACCCGGCGAGGAAAACCTCGATGTCATGGATGCCCTGCTGGATTCCAGTATCCGCTTCATCACCACGCGACACGAACAGGGCGCGGCCTTCATGGCCGATGTCTACGGCCGCTTGACCGGCCGCCCGGGGGGCTGCCTCGCCACCCTGGGCCCCGGCGCCACCAATCTGATCACCGGCGTGGCCGATGCCAACATGGACCACGCCCCCCTGGTCGCCATCGCCGGGCAGGCCGGCACCTATCGGCTGCACAAGGAATCGCACCAGGTGCTCGACCTGGAGGATATGTTTCGCAATATCACCAAATATTCCTCGCGGCTGCTCACCCCCAATATCATCCCCGAGGTGGTGCGCAAGAGCTTCAAGCTGGCGCAGACCGAGAAGACCGGGGCCTGTTTCATCGAATTTCCCGAAAATATCGCCAAGATGCAGATCGAGGCCAAACCCCTGCCCATCAAGCAGCCGGCCCTGCCTGAGCCGGCCGGCGAGCGGGTAACGCGGGCCGCCGACATCATTTCCCACGCCAGAAGTCCGATCATTCTGGCGGGCAACGGCGTGATCCGCTCCCGGGCCTGCCCGCAACTCGCCGAATTCGCCGAACGCCTGAATATCCCGGTGGCCAACACCTTCATGGCCAAGGGGGCCATTCCCTTCCGACACCCCATGGCCCTGGGCAGCGCCGGGCTGCAAGCGCAGGATTATGTGCAATTCGGTTTCGCCAGCGCCGACGTGATTATCTGCGTGGGCTACGACCTGGTGGAATATCATCCCAATCTGTGGCATCCCACCGCCGACCGCACCATCATCCATATCGACAGCACACCGGCCGAGGTGGACGCCAATTACCCCGTCGAGGTCGGCGTGCTGGGCGATATCAAGCTCAGCCTGCAACGCATCGCCGGGCTGACCACTCCCCACCAGGGTCACCGGCTGCGCCCGTTGCGGGAGGCCCTGATCAAGGAAATGAACCGCCATAGCCAGGATGAAAGCTATCCGGTCAAGCCGCAAAAGATCATCTGGGATCTGCGCACCGTGCTGGGCCTGGAAGATATCGTGATCTGCGATGTAGGCGCCCACAAGATGTGGATGGCACGCATGTTCCGCTGCGAGCACCCCAACACCTGTATCATCTCCAACGGCTTTGCCAGCATGGGGATTGCCGTGCCCGGGGCAATTGCCGCCAAAATGGTCTATCCTGAACGCCATATCGTCGCCGTGACCGGGGATGCCGGATTCCTGATGAATGCGCAGGAAATCGAGACTGCGGTACGGCTCAAGACCCCCGTCGTCATTCTGATCTGGAACGATTGCGGTTATGGCCTGATTGAATGGAAACAGATGAACAGATTCGGGCGGCCCTCGCATGTGCATTTCACCAATCCGGACTTCGTGAAATATGCCGAGGCCTTCGGCGCCCGGGGCTATCGGGTGCAAAAGACCGCCGATCTGGTGCCGATACTACAGGAGGCCCTGGCCAGCAACGCGGTGTGTATTATTGATTGCCCGGTCGACTACAGCGAGAATATCAAGCTCACGGAGCAACTGGGTGAGATGGTCAGTCCGATATAAGAAATAACAGGAAGTGACTATGGCCGAAGACAAGACGCCTCAGCAGGAAATCGAACGCTGGAAGCAGAAATATTTTGCCGTGCTCGGCGAAAAGGATTCCGTTGACAAATCCCTCGCCGAGGGCGAAGCCCAACTGCGCCGCAGCCTTTCCCATCTCAGCCTGGCCACCGACGGCATTCATCCTGCCATGGACCCGCTGCTGCGCGAATTGCGCAATGCCATCCGCGATGGCAAGCCAAGCGCCACACTGCCGCCTCTGGTTGAGCAGGTTCTGGAGATATCATCAAAACTGGGCCAGGGCGCCGCTGCCAAACCGTCCGCCCCGGCCCAGGACATCCTGCTGGAACTGCTCGACAGCCTCAGGTTGCCGCGCGGCATGCAGCGCAAGGTCAAGGCCCTGCGCAATCGACTGCGTCAGGACGGGGACAGCCAGGCGACATCCGCGCTGGTCACACAACTCTCCGGGCTGATCGATGAGGCCCTGGCGCTACAGGCCGGCGTGGCCGGGATCCATGCCGAGGAATCGCCACAACCCGGCTTTTTTACCCGCCTGCTCGGTAACAGGCCGGACAAAGGCGATGCAATGGCATCCTCGCCGGCCTCGGACGGCGGCGCCCCCCGGCGTGAGCCGTCGCGGGAAACCGGTCATGATCATGACGATCTCGTCGCGCTGCTGAACAAAATCCACCTGCCCGGCACCGAGCAGACCCGGCACCTGCTGGAGCTGCGCCAGCGCCTGGAACAAGCGCCCGTGCAGAAGGAAATTCCGGAGATCATCGACCAGTTGAGCGCCCTGCTCAGCCGTACTCATCAGCATCATACCGGGACCTACAGCCCCGATGAAGTGGCCATGATCCAGGACGTGCTATGCCAACTGCTGGAACGTCTGAATCTGCCGACCCAGTTTCATGCCGATCTGACACGGATCTGTGAACACCTCCAGGAAGAACTCGAGCCCCAGGCCCTGATGCCGCTGCTGGAGGAAATCGCACGGATCATCGACAAGGCCCATACCCTGTCGGAGGAGGAAAAGGCCGAACTGGAAGGCTTTCTCAAGAACATCACCCAGAGCCTGCTGGAAATCGACCAGCACCTCCTGGGCACCAAGCAGGTCAGCCAGCAGGTCATGGAGGGCAGCCGCCGCCTGGATGTCTCCATGGAAGAGCAGGTACAGGGTATCGAGGCATCGGTACTGGCCGCCACCGACCTGCCCGAGCTTCGCAAGATCATCGAATCCCGCCTGAGCGCCATCCGCACTCACCTGGAACAGTTCCGCACCGACGAAGAGCAACGCTTCGCGCAGCTCGATCAGGAGTTTGACCAGTTACGCAGCCACTTGGCCGATGTCGAGCAGGAGTCGATTCATTTGCGCCACAAGATCCTGGAGCAACACCAGCAGGCGCTGCGCGATCCCCTGACCGGCATCAGCAACCGCCTCGCCTATAACGAGCGTATCCATCATGAATACCAGCGCTGGAAACGTTATCGGGACGAGCTCACCCTGCTGGTCTGGGATATCGACAATTTCAAAGCCATTAACGACCGGTTTGGCCATCATGCCGGCGACAAGGCGCTCAGGATCATCGCAACATTGTTATCCAAAAATATCCGCACCACCGATTTCGTGGCCCGTTACGGCGGTGAGGAATTCGTGATGCTGATGCCGAACACCACCCTGGAGAGCGCCCTGCCCGCCGCCGATAATCTGCGGATCACCATTGCACAGAGCGATTTTACCTACAATGGCATCCGAGTGCCGATCACCATCTCGTGCGGTCTGGCGCAGTTTCGCGACGACGATACCGAAGACGATGTCTTCAAGCGCGCCGATGGCGCCCTCTATCAGGCCAAACACGCCGGCCGAGACAAATGCCTGACCGAACGTGATATCGTCACGGAATAATCACCGCCCCCATTGCGGTTGCCCATCGTTTCTAGTTGCAATTACAGGCTTTTACCACAACAGCTTTGCTATTTTTCCCGAAACTTGGGCTGGCAAATGTAACGCTGGCAGTAAAATATTGCCTGAAACAAAAAAATTAATAATAAATCTAAAAAAAATGCCGACGTATATATACGGCAAGACTTCATAATAACCATCACCCACAACTGATTCACGACCTATGGATACCAAAACCAGACCAAAGACCATCGAGGAATTGTGGAGTAACTCCTATCTCGCCGAAGGCAATGCGCCGTATGTGGAAGCCCTGTATGAGGACTACCTCCAGGATCCGCAGCGGGTTGCCCCCGAGTGGCGCGCCTATTTTACCCAGCTGCAAAGCGCGGGCGACAGGGACTTGGTCCACTCACAGATCCGCGCCGCCGTCAGCGAGCTGACCCGCCAGCCCAGGAGTGCCGCGCCTGTCGCCGCCGGATCCAGAGATCTGCTGTTACAGGAAAAGCAGTTGCGGGTATCGCAACTCATCCATGCCTATCGAACCTACGGCCATCAGCAGGCCCAATTCAATCCGCTGTGTCCGGATTCGCTCAAGGCGCCTGCTCTGCCGGAATTACAACTGGAATATCATGGCCTGAGTGAAACCGATCTGGACTGTGAATTCGACACCGGCATGCTGGCGGGCACTGAGCGCGCCAGCCTGCGTGACATCATCGCCATCCTGTGCAGGAACTATATGCGCAGTATCGGCGCGGAATACATGTACATCCCCAACCCCCGGGAGAAGCGCTGGCTGTGTGAACGCCTAGAGCGCCCCGCCGGCATACCGGAATTCTCGAAGGAGGAAAAGCTCACTCTGCTGGAGCGGTTAACTGCGGCGGAAGGTCTGGAAGATTTTCTGCATAAGAAATATGTGGGGCAAAAGCGCTTTTCGCTGGAAGGCGGCGACGCCCTGATCCCCATGCTGGACGAACTGATCTG
>MGXL01000050.1:0-221 GCA_001801365.1 Gammaproteobacteria bacterium RBG_16_57_12
CAACCGGAAATAGGATCACCAATGTTACGGCAATGGGTTATTTAGGGATGAGTAATGATTCTGAATTTTCCTATAACTATATGGATAATGCTGGCAGTGATAATGTGTTCGACCATGCAATTTATGTCGCCGGTCCTGCAACTGGTTTATCAAACTTTGACATAATCGGAAACTATATTCATGGTCAGTCCAGCCCTACGTGTCTCGGTACTGTATTAGTT
>MGXL01000050.1:302-1036 GCA_001801365.1 Gammaproteobacteria bacterium RBG_16_57_12
GGGATTGGGTTGACTAATGTCACTGGGAATCCCAATCCTGTTTATCATAGAAATACAGTAATATCAGGAAACACTATTATCAATGGCGGGAATAATGCATTGGCGATTTCTAACTGTCCTGGTTGCATCGTTGAAAGCAACGTCATCATAAATAACTGGTCTGGTGCAACAGTTGGAATAAGCATTTCCGAGAGTGCCGCCAGAGCGCAAGATGATATAAATACAGCAGCAGTAGTCAGGAATAACACTATATATTATGGTTCAGCGGTTACTGGTACTACTACCGGAATAAGAATACAAATCGAAGGTGCAAACCATATATCTTCTAACAATGCAGTTTACAGCGCGCAGTCTTCTGGAGCCTTACAGTGCTTCCATTATCCACTTTCCCTTTCTTCGTATGCGTTCATCAACAACAACCATTGCTACTCTACAGGTTCCTCCACATGGGAGGTAACACGGGGTTCGCTTGCAAGTTGGAAAGCCTACGTCACAGCCTATGGCTTTGACTCGGCATCCATCACGAGCAATCCTTCCTTTGTGGCAGCGCCTACAGACTTCACCCCTGCTACCGGATCGCCATTGATCGCTGCTGGCAATAATACATACAAATCGACACTGGACATAACCGGAAAGACACGACCCAACCCGCCAGCTATCGGCGCCTACGAGCCTTGACAGGCGTATGAAACAAGGACATACCGGTCATTCCAAATTTTCAACGCCGCAGTGAA
>MGXL01000050.1:1048-10809 GCA_001801365.1 Gammaproteobacteria bacterium RBG_16_57_12
GGTGTAAATGTCAACTCAAAGCCTGCTCTGCCTAAAACAAAAATGCCATACAGCAATGCAATGCTGCCATGGTTCGTCGCCATATTCACCATGCCGCTGCTGGGATATAAACAACATGCTGCATGGCGCCGCGAAGTGATCACCGGAACATGGCTGTCAGGGGCAGCCTGTTCTAGCATTACAGAATTGGCAGACGAATACCGGCTTTGACATGAACTCCATCACCGCCAATCCGTTCTTTGTAAACTCTTCCGGCAGTGATTTTCATCTCGACAATTCGTCCTGTAGAAATGCGGGGGGGTCTACAAACAGGATTATGATGCGGACGGCATCTTCACTGAAATAATCGACATGGGGGCTTACATCACCGGATACAAACCATTGACTACATGGCGCCGACGCAAGCCGACACCACCCCGCCTTTGCTGATGTCGGGTTATTTTGTAACCTGCCGTTTTTATTGGTGGGCCTGCTCCGACTTGAACGGAGGACCAAGGGATTATGAGTCCCCTGCTCTAACCAACTGAGCTACAGGCCCGCAGAGAGGGTAGTATACCTGCACGGCTATCCATCGTCACTAACTTACCTGTGGACCCAAGCGTGCCGGTCAGTCCTCCAGGAAGCGTTGCAGCTGTTCGGTGCGGCTGGGATGACGCAGTTTGCGCAGGGCCTTGGCCTCGATCTGGCGTATGCGTTCGCGGGTGACATCAAACTGCTTGCCCACCTCTTCCAGAGTATGGTCGGTGTTCATGTCGATACCGAACCGCATGCGCAATACCTTGGCTTCGCGGGCGGTGAGGCTTTCCAGCACCCGCTGGGTGGTCTCGCGCAGGCCGCTGAAGGTGGCGGAGTTGACTGGCGACAAGACATTCTGATCTTCGATGAAGTCGCCCAGGCGTGAATCTTCATCATCTCCGATGGGTGTTTCCATGGAGATCGGCTCCTTGGCGATCTTCATCACCTTGCGCACCTTGTCTTCGGGCATTTCCATCTTTACGGCAAGCTCTTCCGGCGTGGGTTCACGCCCCATTTCCTGCACCATCTGACGCTGGATGCGATTGAGCTTGTTGATGGTCTCGATCATATGCACCGGAATACGGATGGTGCGCGCCTGGTCGGCGATGGAGCGCGTGATGGCCTGGCGTATCCACCAGGTAGCGTAGGTTGAAAACTTGTAGCCGCGCCGGTATTCGAATTTGTCCACCGCCTTCATCAAGCCGATATTGCCTTCCTGGATCAGATCGAGGAACTGCAAGCCGCGGTTGGTGTATTTCTTGGCGATCGAGATCACCAGGCGCAGGTTAGCCTCCACCATCTCTTTCTTGGCTCGGCGCGCCTTGGCTTCGCCGATAGACATCTTGCGATTGATGTCCTTCAGCTCGGTGATATTGAGACCGGTCTCTTCCTGAACAACGAGCAGCTTCTTCTGGGCCCGTAAAATATCATCCCGATGTTCCTTGAGTACGGTCGAGTATTTGTATCCCCCTTCGATCTGGCCCTTCAACCAATCGGCATTGGTTTCGTTTTCGGGAAATGAGGTGATGAAGTCCTTGCGAGGCATATGCGCCTTATCGACGCAAATAGACATGATGACGCGCTCATAACCGCGGATCTGCTCAATGGTGGCACGCAGATCTTCGGCACAACGCGACATTAGTATTGTAACCAGCTTGAGCTGCTTGAATTCCTCGCTCATCTGATGGCGCAGTTGCTTAAACCTGGCACTCTCGCGGCGCTGCTTGGGCGTCAGATCCATGAATTTGGCATAGAGCGCACGCAGCGATTCAATACGGCGCTGTGCCTCCACCGGATCGGGACCGGTATCGACCGCTGCCACACCTTCGCCGTCCTCACCCTCTTCTTCATCACTGCGGTCGGCCGCCGAGATCTCGACCAGATCGGCCGGGGCCACCATCGGCATCGTGGCTTCATTCATGACGGCATTGGGATCGATGAAGCCGCTGATCACGTCATCGAGACGTTGCTCGCCCTTTTCCACCTTTTCATATTCTTCCAGCAGGATGCGGATGGCGCCGGGAAAGGTGGACAGCCCTTCAGTCACCTGCAGCAAACCATCTTCGATACGCTTGGCGATCTCGATTTCGCCTTCACGGGTCAGCAGTTCAACCGCACCCATTTCCCGCATATACATGCGTACCGGATCGGTGGTGCGGCCATGCTCGGGATCCACCGTGGTGGCCAGGGCGGCTACCGCCTCTTCAGAAACTTCTTCGTCATCCGCGGTGGATTCGGTCAGCAGGATGCCCTCGATTTCCGGGGCCTGTTCATGCACTTCGATGCCCATGTCTTTCATCATGCTGATGACATCTTCGATCTGTTCCGATTCGAACAGGTTATCCGGCAAATGATCATTGAGCTCGCGATAGGTGAGGTAGCCCTGCTCCTTACCTTTGGCGATGAGTGATTTCAGTTGTAACTGCTGTTCTGCATTCATAATGAACTATCTGCCCCACAAGACATATGACACGATTGAAAAATAGCCCAACAGTTTAGCACAAAATTGTGTTAATTAGAAACCTGCGGAGCACTCTAATTGCTTCCTTGCTTCAATTTAAGTCTTTGTTGCAATTCCGCTTTTTCCTGCTCGGTCAGCGTCTGCCGGCCAGACTTGGCCAACAGGGCGTCCAGCGTTTGCTCGTTAGACATTTTCTCGAGATGCCTGAGAACATCCAGAAATTCCCGCTCCAGACCATCCGCGGGGATCTCCAATGGCAGCTGCGCCAGCTTGCCCAGGTGGTGCCAGTCGGCGGAATCCCGCTGTTGCGCCAGTATGGCGGCACAGTTTAAATGCGGCTTCTCCTGCAATAAATCAAGCAGCTCGATCAACAGACCGACACCGGGCGCCTCCAGCGTGGCAAACCGCCCCGGATCGCCGGCCTGTGCGGCCAGATCCGGCCTGTTCAGCAGCAGGATTATCGCCTTGCGTACCGGGGTTAGCGCCTTATAGGCGGCCGGCCGCGATGGCTTGCGGGCAGATTGCCCCTGCCGGGGTGATCCGCCTTCCAGTAGCACCTCCAGCCTGTCAGGCGTCATCCGGACAATTTCCGCGAGGCGCGCCATCATCATATAGCGCAGGACACCCGCCGTGATCTTAGACAGATAGGGGCGGGCGAGTTCCACCAGTTGCGCCTGCCCGTCAACGCTGCCCATATCGACCTGAGCGGCCAATCCTTCAAAGAAGAAATCGGAAAATGTGACGGCCTTCGCAATGCGCGCCTCAAAGCCCGCGCGGCCCTCCTTGCGGATGATGGTGTCCGGGTCTTCGCCCTCCGGCAGGAACATGTAGCGGATCTGCCGACCCTCGCGGATCACCGGCAGGGCATTCTCCAGGGCCCGCCAGGCGGCGGCACGGCCGGCCCGGTCGCCATCGAAGCAGAACACGATGTCGGACACGCTGCGAAACAGCCGCTCCAGATGCTCGCGGGTGGTCGCGGTGCCCAGGGTGGCCACCACATACGGAACGTCGAACTGGGCCAGCGCCACCACATCCATGTAACCTTCCACCACCAGCAGGCGCTCGAGATTGCGCACGGCCTGGCGGGCCTGGTACAGGCCGTACAGTTCGCTGCCCTTGTGAAAGACCGGGGTCTCGGGGGAGTTGAGATATTTGGGACCCGCCGCTCCCGGCGTTGTCGGCAACCGTTCCCTGCGTTGCTCTACCTCCTCCGTCCGTGGAGTCGTGCCTCCCGCGGCATTAGCACTTCCCTGTGCGTCGCCCCCCATCACGCGGCCACCGAAGCCGATCACCCGGCCCCGTCCATCGCGGATCGGAAACATGATGCGCTCGCGAAAACGGTCATAACAGCCGCCCCCCTCCTTGCGTATGGCCAGCCCGGCCTCCAGCAGCAGGGCCTCCTGAGTCTTGCCGCCACCCAGCTCCTGAATCAGGTTATCCCAGCCGGGCGGGGCATAACCGATATCGAACCGGGCGGCGATTTCACCGCTCACCCCGCGCCCTTTCAGATAGGCTACTGCCTGCGGGGCACGCGGGTGGCTGCGCAACTGGCGCTTGAAATAGTCGGCGGCCTGTTGCAACACCGTATACAACGCCTGATGGGAATCGCCAGCCGATTCGGTCATCTCGCGCGGGATGGGTAAACCGGACCTGGCGGCCAGGTCTTCCACCGCCTCGACGAAGTTCAGATTGTCGTAGGCCATGAGAAAGCCGATGGCGTTGCCATGGGCGCCACAACCAAAACAGTGATAAAACTGTTTGTGGGGACTGACGCTGAACGAGGGGGTCTTTTCGTCGTGGAAGGGACAGCAGGCGGAATATTCGCGCCCGGCCTTGCGCAGATTGACGCGCGCGTTGATGAGCTCCACCAGATCCACCCGGGCGAGCAACTCATCGATAAACTGCTGGGGAATCCTGCCGGCCATCGCTAAGATTATTCCCGTTGGTCAGGGAGCTGCGGCACACCGTGCGGTGTCTGCCGCCAGCCACAATGGTATCAGGCGGACAATCGTTCCTTGACCAGGCCACTGACGTGCGCCAGATCGGCCCGGCCCTGAACTTTGGGTCTAATGATATTCATCAGCTTACCCATGTCCTTGATGGAGCTGGCGCCGGTCTCGGCCAGGGCCGCATCGATAATCGCCTTGATCTCTGTCTCGCCGAGCGCCTCAGGCATATAGGCCTGTATCACACCGAGCTCGAAGCGTTCCTGGTCCACCAGATCCTGCCGGCCGGCCGTTTCATATTGTGCGATGGATTCGCGGCGTTGCTTGGTCATCTTGTCCAGCACCGCCAGCACCTGGCTGTCATCCAGGGTGATGCGCTCATCCACTTCACGCTGCTTGATGGCGGCCAGCGCCAACCGGATCGCACCCAGACGCGCAGCGTCCCTGGCGCGCATGGCCGCCTTCATATCTTCAGTCAGGCGTTCCTTCAGACTAGCGGATGTTGTGCTCATGGGCTGCGCCGATCGCCAGTGATATAAAATCAGTAATTGCGCGTGCGGCGCGCCTGGTCTTTAAACAGCTTCTTGGCATGGCGCTTGACGGCGGCGGCACGCTTGCGCTTGCGCACTTCGGTAGGCTTTTCGTAGAATTCGCGGCGGCGCAGCTCGCCCAGAACACCCGCCTTTTCACAGGTGCGCTTGAAGCGGCGGATCGCGATTTCTACCGGCTCATTGTCTCGTACTCGTACTAATGGCATGTTACCTTCACCTCTATGGAACCCGGTCCATCCGGGCCTTCTGTATATCAAGAGGCGGGATTTTAGACATTTACAGGGAAAAAATCAAAGTTCTTGCTCAATTCCCGGGCGACACGGACAATAAGCGCCATGCGAGTTTTAGGAATCGAGACCTCCTGCGACGAAACCGGTATCGCCATTTATGACAGCCGGCAGGGCCTGCTGGGGCACGCCCTGTACAGCCAGGCCGGACTGCATGCCGCCTATGGCGGGGTGGTTCCGGAACTGGCTTCGCGGGATCATGTCCACAAAACCCTGCCTCTGATTCGTCAGGTGATGGCGGAGAGCGGCACAAACGCCAAAGATATCAACGGGATCGCCTATACTGCCGGACCGGGCCTGATGGGGGCACTGCTGGTGGGCGCCGCCATCGGCCGCAGCCTGGCCTGGGCCTGGAACATCCCGGCGGTCGCCATTCATCACATGGAAGGCCATCTGCTCGCCCCGATGCTGGATAATCCGGCGCCAGACTTCCCCTTCGTCGCCCTACTGGTCTCCGGCGGCCATACCCTGCTGATCACGGTGGAAGGTATCGGCCGTTATGAAATGCTGGGCAACACCCTGGACGATGCCGCCGGCGAGGCCTTCGACAAAACAGCCAAACTGCTGGGGCTGGGCTACCCGGGAGGACCAGAACTGGCGGCTCTGGCGGAACAGGGTGACCCCCGGCGCTTCACCTTTCCGCGCCCCATGACCAACCGGCCCGGACTGGATTTCAGCTTCAGCGGTCTGAAGACCTTCGCCTTCAACACCCTGCAGGAACACCGGGATGATCCTCATGCCCGCGCCGATATCGCCCGCGCCTTTCAGGAGGCCGTGGTGGATACCCTGGCCATCAAGTGCCGGCGCGCACTGCAACAGACCGGGCTGAAGCGGCTGGTGGTCGCCGGCGGGGTCAGTGCCAACAGCGCCTTGCGCGAACGTCTGGAGCGCATCGGCGCAGAACATCACGCCCAGGTTTTTTATCCACGCCCGGCCTTTTGCACCGACAACGGGGCCATGATCGCCTACGCCGGTTACCGGCGTCTGCAGGGGGGGCAGCAGGAGCCGTTGCTGATCAATGCCCGGGCCCGCTGGCCGCTGGAAACACTGTCGGCCATGGAAAATACTGTTAACTAGCAATCTGCTGATAGAGCCTCGGGCGGCGCCCTGTGCCGTTACACGAGAAAGATGGTCGCCAGGCCGAGGAAGGTCATGAAGCCGACGACATCCGTGACAGTCGTCAGAATCACGCTGCCCGCCAGCGCCGGATCAACACCCATGCGCCGCAGCAGCAACGGCAGGGTGGCGCCGGCAAAGGCGGCAGCGATGAGGTTGATCAGAATGGCGGCGGCGATCACCAGCCCCAGAAAGAGATCGCCAAACCAGGCAATCACTACCAGGGACACCACCATAGCCCAGATAGTGCCATTCAGCGCACCCACCGCCAGTTCCTTGACCATCAGGCGCCGCGCATTGGTTTCACCGATCTGACCCAGAGCAATGCCGCGAATCACCAGTGTCAGGGTCTGGCTGCCGGCAATGCCGCCCATGCTGGCCACGATCGGCATCAACACCGCCAGGGCCACCAGTTTTTCAATGGTGCCTTCATACCAGCCGATCACCCAGGAGGCCAGCAAAGCCGTCAGCAGGTTCACCCCCAGCCAGATGGCGCGGCGCCGTGAACTGGCCACCACCGGCGCGAACATATCACTTTCTTCACTGAGTCCGGCCATACGCATGAACGAGTAATCGGCCTCTTCGCGGATGACGTCGACCACGTCGTCGATGGTGATGCGGCCCAGCAGCTTGCCTTCCTCGTCCACCACCGGCGCCGACACCAGGTCACGGCGCTCGAAGATCTTGGCCACTTCCGTGGCCGGCATCGAGGCCGGGATCGCTTCCATCTTGCGGGCAATCGCCTGGCCCACCGGCATGCCGGGATCTTTAGTCAACAGATCGGCCAGGGTGATGATGCCGAGATATTTGCCTTCGCGATTCACCACCATCAGGCTGTCGGTCATCTCCGGCAGTTCGCCATGCCAGCGCAGATAGCGCAGGACCACATCGAGGGTGATGTCGCCGCGCACCGAGATGGCGTCGGTGTTCATCAGACCGCCGGCGGTATCTTCCGGGTAGGACAGCATCTCCTCGACCCGCCGGCGGTACTGTTCGTCCATGGCACGCAGGACATGATTGGTAATGGGATCGGGCAGATCCTGCAGGAAGTCGACCAGATCATCGATATCCAGCCCTTCGGTGGCGGCAATCAGCTCGGCACGATCCATTTGCCGGATCAGTGGAGTGCGCACCTCGTCCGCCAGGGTAACCAGGATGGGGCCGCGCTGCTCATTCGGAACCAGCCCCCAGACATAGGTACGTTCAGCTGGCGGCAAGGATTCCAGCAGGGAGGCGATTTCGGCCGGGTGCAGACTGGCCAGCATGGCGTTGACCTGTGCCAGCGTGCCGTGCTTCATCAGATCCACCAGTTCTTCCAGGTGTTCCAGGCTTTTTTCCTGCTCTTTGGGCTCAGACATCCACACCACCCATTTTGATTTACACCAGCATCGCCCGGCCACGGGCACCCACCACCCCTGCGTTATTAGACACGCGCCCAGTGCCCGGTTCAAGCGCTCTGCAGAAGGAAAGAAAAAATATTTATCGGATGAGAAAAAAACGGACGGGGTTGAAACACGTGGTGATGAGGGATCATTCCGGCTCGCCAAAGCGCTGGGCGATCAAGGCCTCGAGTCCCCGGATCGCCTGTTCTTCGTCAGCGCCGGTGGCGATGATCTCCAGCACCTTGCCCTGACTGGCCGCCAGCAACATCACCCCCATGATGCTCTTGCCGTTGACCCGGCGGTTGCCGTGCACCACTTCGATGGTGCTTTGATAACCGGAGGCCACTGTGACGAATCTGGCCGCGGCGCGCGCGTGCAGACCCAGCTTGTTGATAATGGTGACGGATTTCCTGATCATGCCGCCGGTCACATCGTCGGGGTACAGGCAAATACCCCTTCCCTGCCACCGCTGACCGCCTTTTCCACGATGCCATCGAGGCTCAGGCTGGAATAATTGAGAATACGCACCAGCATGGGCAGATTCACCCCGGTGATCACCGTCACCGGCTTCTCGAGCTGGAGCTTGAAGGCGATATTGGCCGGCGTCGAACCATAGATATCCGTCAATACCAATACCCCGTCGCCGTCATCAATCTCCGTGATCAACCGGCGCGCCTTGGCCAGCATCTCTTCGGGAACACAATCCAGCTGCACCGACAAGACCTCGATCGCCACCGGGCACACCCCCATCATCCTGGTTGCCGTTTCGAGTAAGGCATTGCCGATTTTATCGTGAGTGACGATCAGCACGCCAATGGTCATACCAGCTCCCGGTGGCGGGTGATGACATTTTCATAACGGGTTGCAAAATATTCGGCAAGACGTCGCACCATGTACACCGAGCGGTGCTGACCGCCGGTGCACCCTACGGCTATGGTCAGATAGCGTCGGCGTTCGGCCACGAAATGCGGCAACCATTGCTCCAGAAACGCCACCATGGATTGGAACATCTCCGTGACCAGCGTCTGCTGATCAAGAAATGCCGCCACGTCCTTGTCGAGCCCGGTCAATGGACGCAGCCGCGGCTCCCAATGGGGGTTGGGCAGACAGCGCATATCAAAGACAAAATCCACATCCGCCGGTATCCCGTGCTTGTAACCGAAGGACTGGAATTGCAGGGACAGCGATTGCTCGTCCTTCTTGCCCAGCACCTGCTCCTGAAGATATTTGCGCAGTTGATGGGCATTGGTGGTGCTGGTATCGAGATAAAGCTGCGCCTGTTCGCGCAAGGGTCCGAGCATGCGACGTTCCTGCTGCACCGCCTCGGCCAGGGAGATATTGGGCCGGCTGAGGGGATGCTTGCGGCGTGTTTCGCTAAAACGCTTGAGCAGAATGGCGTCATCGGCATCCAGAAAGATGATTTCGCACGTCAGTCCCATTTGCTCCAGGGACTTGAGCGCCTCGGCGGCGGTATCCAGATCCTCGGCGGGGATACGCGCATCCACACCCACCGCGGCCTTGCCAGCATAGCGCTGCGGCGCATTGATGAGCTGCAGGGCAAAAGCCTTCAGCAACCCGAGTGGCAAGTTGTCGATGCAATAGTAGCCTTCGTCTTCCAGGACATTCAAGGCGATACTCTTGCCGGATCCGGACAGACCGCTTACGATCAGCAGCCTCATGGCTCTTCCCCTGTCATCAGGTTGTGCTGGCGCCTGATGAATTCCTGGGTGGCATTGTATCCCTTGGTGCGCAGGATATGATTGCTGACCGCACTCTCGACCAGCACCGCCAGATTGCGTCCCGGCGCGACCGGGACGATCACTTCGGGGATCTCCACATCGAGCAGCATGCGGATATGGCGGCTGTCATCCAGACGGTTCAGATGAACGATCGCGGCATCGCTTATTTTCTCGAGATGCACGATCAGGCGCAGATTTTTGTCCGGCTTGTCCGCGCTGTCGCCATACAGCGAGCGCACATTGAGGATCCCCAGGCCCCTGACC
>MGXL01000050.1:10870-18178 GCA_001801365.1 Gammaproteobacteria bacterium RBG_16_57_12
TGATACGGGCAAATTCCGGCGCGTCATCGGCCACCAGACGATGGCCGCGGCTCAATAATTCCAGGGCCAGTTCGCTCTTGCCGATACCGCTTTCCCCGGTGATCAGCACGCCAATACCTTTGACATCCATGAATACCCCGTGTATCACCGTCTTTTCCGCCAGGGCGCTGTCGAGGAACTTGTTCAGTTCGCTGATCAGCAGATGGGTCGGGCTGCGGGAATGGAATAAGGCGGTTGCCGTATTATCGGCGCTTGCCTTCAGGTCATCTGCGGGGTAGGGCCCAGTGACAAAGACCGCCAGGGGTGCCGCAGAGAATAATTGCTGTATCAGGTCATGGCGGGAATTTTTTCCCAACTGCTCCAGGTGACGGCATTCCGGCTCGCCGAGTACCTGGATACGGCAGGGATGAATGCAATTCAACCGCCCCACCAGCGGATGCTCCGCATTGCCCAGGCAATTGGCTTCAAGGTTGCGGCCACCCCCTTCCCTGCCTGCGACCCACTCCAGGCCCAATTTATCCCTGAGCTGGTCGAAGAGCGTCCTGACTGAAAGTAAGGCGGTCATTGGCCAACCTGTAATTATGCCTGGGTGAGCAGCCTGTAAAGCGACGAGCTGTCTTTCGCCTCGCGCAGTTGCTGGCACAGCCCCTTGTTACTGAACAATTCCGCCAAGGCCGCCAGGACCTGCAGGTGCTCTTCGGTCGAGGCTTCCGGGACCACCAGACAAAACAGTAAATCGACGGGGCGCTTGTCCATGGCGTCATAGTCGATGGGTTTATGCAGTTGAACAAAACCACCCATCACCTTTCTGGCCCCCTTGATACGTCCGTGAGGGATTGCCACACCCTCGCCCAGACCGGTGCTGCCCAGACGTTCGCGCGCAAACAGCCCCTCGAAGATTTCATCCGCGGACAATTCCGGGCAATCCCTGGCAATCATCTCGCTGACATGCTCCAGCAGCCGTTTCTTGCTGCTGATGATCAGGCCTGCGACAACCCGGTCTGGAGATAACAGATCTGCAATTTTCATATTGAAATCCGGACATCCGGCGCCACGATGGCGCCACAATGATTCCGCCATTTACACTGGTTGATCCTGTAACCGCTATTAGCGGCGCGTCGAGAACTTTTCCTTATACTTGATCGCCTGCCTGTCCAGCTTATCCACCAGGGCATCAATGGCGGCATACATGTCCTCATTTACCGCATCGGCAAAGAGGTTGCCGCCCGCCACGTGAATACTGGCTTCGGCCTTGTGGTTCAATTTCTCGACGGTCAGCACCACGTGGATGTCGGTGATCTTGTCCAGATGCTTTTCTATCCTGGCCATCTTGCTGGCGACATAGTCGCGCAAGGGAGGAGTGATTTCCACGTGATGGCCATCCAGGTTTATTTGCATAACATACTCCTAAATTTAACTGAGACGTTTTCTTTCATTGGATGGCGGAATACACAGCGCCTCACGATACTTGGCAATGGTTCGGCGCGCCACGTTGATGCCCTGCGCGGTCAGCACATCCGCCAGCTTGCTGTCACTCAATGGCCGGCGGGCATCTTCCGCCGAAACCAGCTTTTTGATCAGGGCCCGTATCGCCGTCGAGGAACACTCCCCCCCATCCACCGTGCTGACATGACTGGAAAAGAAATATTTTAATTCAAATATCCCACGAGGGGTATGCATATATTTCTTGTTAGTTACCCGCGAGATGGTGGACTCGTGCATATTGACCACCTCGGCGACATCGTGCAGCACCAGCGCCTTCATGGCCTCTTCGCCATATTCAAAAAAGCCGCGCTGCCTTTCCACAATACATTTACCTACCTTGAGCAAGGTTTCGTTGCGGCTTTGCAGGCTTTTCAGGAACCAGCGCGCCTCCTGCAACTGATTCTTCATATAGGTATTGTCGCTGCTGTCATTGGCCCGCTTCACCATATTGGCATAAACCGAATTGATGCGCAGACGCGGTATGGCATCGGTGTTCAATTCCACCTTCCAGGTGTTTTTCGCCTTATGGACGATCAGGTCCGGAATAATATACTCGGTACGTACTCCCGAAACCTGGCCGCCGGGGCGGGGATTAAGTGACTGGATCAACAGGATGATCTGTTGTAAATCCTCTTCGGGCAGGCGCAAACGCCTCATCAACTGGGCATAATCATGACCCGCCAGCAAGACCAGATGCTCCGCCACCAGGTGCCTGGCTTCTTTAAGCCAGGGCGTGTCTGTAGGCAACTGCTTGATCTGCAACAGCATGCACTCCTGCAGGTTGCGCGCCCCCACGCCGGGCGGATCGAAATTCTGGATGGCCATAAGCACGGCCTCGAGTTCATCGAGCTCCACTTCCTCGGCTGAATCAAGACCACCCCGCAGATCTTCCAGGGAACAGGCCAAATACCCGTCTTCGTCGATCGCATCGATTATCGCCTCGGCCAGCATTTCATCCCGCTCGGAAAAATGCGACAGGCGCATTTGCCAGCGCAGATGATCGATCAGGCTCTCCTCTTCATCACCCTGTTCGAATTCGCGACCGTGTTCATCGGATCGTGATGCCGCACCGCCGACAGTGGGTTCATAGATATCATCCCACGCTGCATCCACCGGCAGGTCTTCGGGGATTTCTTCGCTCTCGCGCGCTTCGGTCTCTGCGGTTTCCGCGTTCTCCGATGGTTCCGCCACAGATTCCAGCTCGCGACGGTCGGTTTCCCGCTCGCCTTCCTCGGCCTGCATCTCCAGCATGGGATTGGTTTCGATGGCTTCCTGGATTTCCTGCTGCAATTCCAGCGTCGACAACTGCAACAGGCGTATGGCCTGCTGCAGCTGAGGCGTCATGGTCAGCTGTTGGCCAAGTCTTAGCTGTAGTGATTGCTTCATGATGACCGGCAGATTCCAAGGAGTGGGCAATGCAGGTGCAGTTGTGTTTTCACATCACTGCTATCGGCATCTGGCAAAACATGTTTACAGACTGAACTCATTGCCCAAATATACCTCTTTCACTTCGTGGTTTTCCAGAATTTCCTGTGGTGTGCCGTCCGCAATGACCTTTCCCGTGTTCATAATATAGGCCCGTTGGCAGATGCTGAGTGTTTCCCGGACGTTGTGATCGGTAATCAATATCCCGATCCCCCGCCGGCACAGATGCTCGATGATGCGACGGATATCCAGCACCGACAGGGGGTCCACACCGGCGAAAGGTTCATCCAGCAGAATGAAATGCGGCTCCATGGCCAAGGCCCGGGCAATCTCCACCCGGCGCCGTTCCCCCCCGGACAGGGTCATTCCCAGGCTGTCACGAATAGGCGCGATATGAAACTCCTGTAACAGCGATTCCAGCTTCTCTTCCTGTTGCGGCCGGTCGAGATCGCGGCGCGTTTCCAGCACGGCCAGCACATTCTGCGCCACGGACAGCTTGCGAAACACCGAGGCTTCCTGCGGCAGATAGCCGATGCCCAGGCGTGCGCGCGCATGCAGGGGATAGCGGGTAATATCCTGGTCATCGAGTGCAATCTGTCCGGAATCACAGGGAATCAGCCCGACGATCATATAAAAGCAGGTCGTCTTCCCCGCCCCATTGGGTCCCAGCAGTCCAACCACTTCACCGCTATTCACTTCCAGGCTGACATCCTTGACCACCTCACGCCGCCGGTAGCGCTTGGCGATATGCTCTACCCGCAGGATACTCACGGCTGATCCCGAGTCGGCAATGATTCCCTGCCCGCTTTGGTTTTGTCTTCAGGATGGAGGATGACGCGGACCCTGCCCTGTTCCTGCTCACCCTTGGCGGCGCTGACCATCTCGGTGCGGGTATCGAAGACGATGCGATTGCCGCGAAACTCATTGTCGTCCTGTTGCAGCAGAGCCTCACCGGACATCACCAGCTTGCCATCCTCCACGGTATAGACCATCTGGCGGGCACTGGCCTTCGTCACCGGCTTGCCGGGCGGTTCCTGATGATACTGTACAGGATTTCCCTGGGCCTCGACCTTGCTTAATTGTTTTTCCCTGGCATAGACCGTCACCTCATCCGCCGACATCCGGATGGCTCCGTGGGTCAGCACGACATTACCACTATAGACGCTCTTTTGTTCCCGCTCATAAATATCGACACGATCCGCCTCGATATAGACCGGAGCGGTGATGTCGGGGGCGGCCATGGCGGGTGCGGCGCCAATCCACAACGCCAGCCCCAGCCAGAAGATGATTTTAGTTAGTAAAGGTCTGTTCATGCACCAAACGCACCTGGCCACTCAGCACCAGATGATCCTCCTTCAGAAAATATTCGAGCCCCGCGGCGTCGATGGTTTGATACCGGCCACGTGTCATCCGGACCGGCTGCCCGGAGTGTACATGTTCCTGCGCCAGATCGATGACCAGATCCTGAGTGAGAACCTGCATGGGCATCTGCCCGAGCTGGAGCAAACGCCGCATGGATACATCTCCCTGCAAATTCAGCATTTTGCCACCCGCCGTCAAGCGGCCCTGCTCTGCCTCAACCAGCCACTGTTCCAGTTGCCCCTGATAGAGCACCAGATTCGGTCGGCGCAGCTCGGTAAGATCAGTATCCGGATAATGGACCATATATTCCGATCGCAATTTGTTATCCTTCATCCCCTGTGCATTCATCACCGTCAGCGTGAAGTCCTTCATATAATAATCCGGTTCATGACGCCGCTGTAACCCGCCCCCAACCTCGGGGGCGACATTGAAGTGCTCAAGCCACCAGGTCAATCCTGCCAGCACGATCAGCAGAATCATCAGCGCGGCGCGTTTTAGGGTAAGGAAACGCATATCAGTTCAGGGCACTTCAGGCACCAGGCGGAAAGGCAATCCGGATCACTTACAGATATCTGCTCATCTGGGCCTCAAGGGTTCCCTGGGCCTCCATGATCAGTTCACACACATCCCGAGCCGCGCCCCGGCCACCGGCATTCGGCGTCTGCCAATGGGCGTGTTTTTTCACCAGCTCATGGGCATCCTGCACGGCAATCGCCAGCCCGACACGCCGCATGATGGGCAAATCCACCACATCATCACCCACATAGGCCACCTGCTCGGACCTCAGGTGCAAATCTTCCAGCAATTGCACATAGGCCGGCAGTTTGTCCTGTTGCCCCTGATAAACGTGCTCGATGCCAAGATTCTGCATGCGGCGGGCCACCAGAGCGGAGTTGCGCCCGGTGATGATACCAACCCTGACACCGGAATCCTGCAACATTTTCATGCCATGCCCGTCACGTGAATGAAAGGCCTTGATTTCCTGGCCGTCATCACAGTAATACAGGCTGCCATCGGTAAGCACGCCGTCCACATCGAACACCACCATTTTGATCGACGCGGCCTTGGTTAAAATATCCTGCATATTTCAAATCCCGTTTCGATTGTCCAGTCAGACCACGCCCGCCCGCAGCAAATCGTGCATGTTCAGTGCGCCCATCAGCCGGTGCTCAGCATCGACCACGGGCAAGGCGTTGATCTTGTGTTGCTCCATCATCTGCAAAACCTCTGCCGCCAGCATCTCGGGGCGGGCGGTCTTGCAGTGACGTGTCATGTGTTCATCAATGTGCATGGCGCGGATGTTGACTTCGCCATGATCCAGCACCCGGCGCAGATCCCCGTCGGTGAACACCCCCGACACCCGTTGCCCGGTATCGACGATCACCACCATGCCCAGGCCCTTGCGGGTCATCTCCACCAAGGCATCGCCCAGTGTGGCGGTTGGCGCCACCTGCGGAATCGCGGGGCCGGTATGCATGATATCGTGCACATGCAAAAGCAGTCGCCGCCCCAGACTGCCGGCGGGATGGGAACGGGCAAAATCTTCCGCGGTGAAACCGCGTGACTCCAGCAGCGAGACCGCCAGGGCATCCCCCATCACCAGTGTAACGGTGGTGCTGGAGGTCGGCGCCAGACCCAGCGGGCAGGCCTCTTTCTCGACACTCACATCGATGTGCACGGTCGCCTCGCGCGCCAGGGTGGACTGAGGCCGGCCGGTCAGGGCGATCAAGGGCACGCCGAGTCGTTTGATGATGGGCAGGATCGTGAGAATTTCTTCGGTCTCTCCGGAATTGGACAAGGCCAGTACCACATCCTTGTCGGTAATCATCCCCAGGTCGCCATGGCTGGCCTCGCCGGGGTGCACAAAAAACGCCGGACTGCCGGTGCTGGCCAGGGTGGCGGCCACCTTGCTGCCAACGTGGCCCGACTTGCCCATGCCCATCACGATGATGCGTCCCTCACAGGCCAGCATGTGACGGCAGGCGGCCACGAAGTTCTCGTCGACACGCGTGCTCAAGGCCTTCACCGCCTCAGCCTCGGTGTCTATCACCGCCCGCCCCAATCGTTTCAGTTGATGTTCATCCATAGTGGCCTGCTCTGTAAACGCGCTCGGGTGATTCCCCGCAGTTGCCGAATATTGGCCGCCAACAGCTTGCTGAAAAACCACACACAGGCACGGGATCATACCACAATATCCAGGCTCTTCTTATCTGGTTAGATAATGCAGCATCAGCCCGGCAAAAACCGTCGCCCCCAGCCAGTTGTTGTTTTTAAACGCCTGAAAACACCGGTGCAGCTCCCGGTCCTTGATCAGGTATTGCTGATAGGCCGACAGGCCCGCCGCCACCGTCACACCGGCGTAGTAATACCTGCCCAGCTCAAGCTGCACCCCGATCAATAACAGGGTCAGCAACATGGATACTTGAAGAATGCCGATCATCCCCCGATCGGCGTCGCCAAAGAGTATCGCGGTGGACTTTATCCCGATCTTCAGATCATCTTCACGGTCTACCATGGCATACATCGTGTCATAGGCCACCGCCCACAATACTGTCGCCACCAACATCAGCCAGGCCACCGGGGGCACCGTATCGGTCTGGGCGGCAAAGGCCATGGGGACCGCCCAGCCGAAGGCCAGTCCGAGAAACACCTGTGGCAGATAGGTATGCCGTTTCATATAGGGATAAATCATGGCCAGCACCGCCGCCACCAGCGACAACAGAATGGTCAGGCGATTGAGCAACAACACCGGCAGAAAGGCCAGGATGCACAGCACGATAAAGAGAGTGACCGCCTGGCGGGTGGAAATAACACCGGCGGCCAGGGGGCGGCTACGGGTACGCTCGACATGGGGATCAAATCTGCGATCGGCGATATCATTGATCACGCAGCCGGCCGACCGCATCAGGATAACCCCGGCGACAAACACCATGACCACCAGCAGATCGGGCTTGCCTTCGCCAGCCACCCACAAGGCCCATAGGGTGGGCCACAGCAGCAGGTAAAGCCCGATCGGCTTGTCCAGGCGCATCAATA
>MGXL01000050.1:18226-18590 GCA_001801365.1 Gammaproteobacteria bacterium RBG_16_57_12
CCCGATCACTTCGGCGGCCAGGCCCCGGCGCGGTCTGTCTCGCACATCCACACGTTCGTCCCAGTCCGGCAGGAAAACCTCGCTCACCAGCAGCGGCTTGCCCAGCAGAAAAAAGAGTGAACGCCGGGCCCAGATGGATGATGGTTTGCCGGCCAGATGTTGCGTGGCCATTGTATATAGATGATGTCCCGGCCGCAGGCAGGCCACTTCCATCTGCCCACGCAGCATGGTTTTATCGGCAAACAACATGGCCCCCAGAGGCTGCTCTCCCAGATATTGCAGGCGCCGTAACTCGCCGGCAAGCGTCTGGCGCGGAATCACCGTGCGCGCGAAGACCACCGGGCGGTCATGACAGTGCAAATAC
>MGXL01000050.1:18639-19622 GCA_001801365.1 Gammaproteobacteria bacterium RBG_16_57_12
TCCCACAGGGGCCGCCGATAGCGCTGCCCCAGCAGACGCACTCGAAATCCCGCACCGCAACAGCGTTGCAGTTGCCGGGTCAGCGAGTCATGGCCGAACAGCCAGGATTTAACCTGCGCGGACAGCTCGCCCTGACGCAGCTGATTCTGCCGGCGCCATGGGACGTGGTTATTTCGCCAGATCGTCATCGACATAACCGATAAACCACACCTCACCCATGCGCTGGAACCCCCCTCAATATAAATGAAGGATAATTCAGACAGATCAGTTCCCGGGTGTTTGTCGGCAAGGAATGTTTCGAATTCAATTCAGGACCGCTCCCCACTATCTTACCTATAGGCCTGCTCAGATTACCACCACTGTATGTAATTTGTTTTCTGTGTACGGGATCACAGTGAGTCATGACCCCGTTCTTGACAGCCGGGCAACCGCATGGCTAAATCTTGTTGCGACCGAATCCCGGGCAGCACATGGCCTGGGGCTCGGCATGGGTGGAATGATGGTGAAATACACACTGCCATTCCGATCGAGAGAGGTGGATTTCCACTGCGCGTCCATGCAGTGAAATACCAAATTAATATCGCTTAAGAAGGAGAACTAGATGAAAGCTATGTGGTTGACTGTTCCTGCCATTGTCGCGGTGCTGGCCGCCGGCACGGCAAATGCCAACGAAGAACTGGCCAAGAAAATGGGCTGCTTCGGCTGCCACTCCATTGACAAAAAAGTCGTGGGTCCGGCCTGGCATGACATTGGCGCCAAATACAAGGCTGATCCGGCCGCCAAAGAAACCCTGATCAAGAGCGTCAGAAGCGGCAGCAAGGGTAAATGGGGCACCGGGCAGATGCCGCCTCAGAAGAAACCAACCGATGATGAGCTGAAGACCCTGGTCGATTTCATCCTGACCCTTTGATCTCTGATCATCAGCAAACAAGAAGCCGGCGGTACCGCCGGCTTTTTTATTGGTGATCTAACCAGGCCATCCC
>MGXL01000050.1:19681-23805 GCA_001801365.1 Gammaproteobacteria bacterium RBG_16_57_12
TGTGCGTAATCTCACCGGCACGGGGAAAATGCTGATCCTGCAGCCGCGATAACCAGAAACGCAGGGCGGCTGCCCGGAGCATCACCGGCCAAGCCTGCTGTTCGGCGCCGGAGAGGGGGCGCTCCTGATGATAGGCCTGCAGCAGGGCGGACAGCCGGTCCGGGTGCAGGGTGCCGTCTGCCTCGGCGCACCAGTCATTGACCACCACCGCCAGGTCATAGAGCAGGATATCGTTGCAGGCATAATAAAAATCGATAATGCCTGTCAAGACCTCTTTATCGAACAGGGCGTTGTCACGGAATAAATCGGCATGGATCACGCCCCGCGGTAATTGATCGTGGCGATGGACCGACTGGTATTTAATCTCGTTATTGAGCAATTCGGCATCTGCACCGTTCAGGCAGGGCAACACCTTCTGTGCCGTTGCAATCCACCAGCGCGGGCCGCGATTGTTTTCACGGCTCTGACCGAATTCCTGGCCGACCCGGTGCATACGACCCAGTGTCGCGCCGATCATGGCGCAGTGCCCGCATCCCGGATTCATGATACTGCGCCCCGGCAGCCGCATGACCAGGGTGGCCGGCTTGTGATTCAGCACCCCCAGGTATTTACCCTGGTGATCAGCCATCGGGTGCGCACTGGGGATATCATGTTCGGCCAGGTAGGCCATGAGATCGAGATAATAGGGCAGCTCATCCATGCCCAGCCATTCAAACAGCGTGAGCACGAACTCGCCCTGTTCGGTCGTCACGAAATAATTGGTATTTTCGATACCGGCGCTGATGCCCTGATAACCCAGCAATTTCCCCTGGGGATAACGCGCCAGGAAGGCCTCCAGCTCAGCGCGCGCCACACGTGTGTAAACGGACATAGGAACCTACCGACGACTCACCAGCGTTTCAGCACCCACCCCGGTATCGCAATCCCCGGCGCCAGGTCGTTGTAACGTGTCTCCAGATTGCCGTCGCCGTCGGTATCGACCAGATAATAGGTGCGCCCCTTTTTCGGATTGATTTCGATCATGTACAGCTTGCCGCTGACGCGGTGCTCCTTGATCACCTCATGATCATTTTGAATGATGGTCACCTGCGGAACCAAGTCTTCTTCGGCTGCCTGCTCAGGCGGCGCCGACGGATCAGCGGTCTCTTCTGCCGCACCGAGCAGCGGGAAGATCATCATCATTACTAACCATAATAGTCGCATAAGCCTGCCTTTATAGATAAAGCAGCAGTTCGCGCTCTTCGGCAGAAGGCTCGAAACCGCGATGCTCGTAATAGTCGAAAATGGCATCCACCACGGCCTGGGGTTCATCCAGCACCTTGAACAGCTCCAGGTCTTCCGCATTGATCATGCCCTCAGCCAGCAGACCCTGCCGGATCCACTCCACCAGGCCCTCCCAGAAGGGCGTGTGGACCAGGATCACCGGGATGCGCCGGGTCTTGTTGGTCTGGATCAGGGTGAGGATTTCCATCAGCTCATCCAGGGTGCCGAAACCGCCCGGCATGCACACATACGCGGCGGCGTACTTGACGAACATGACCTTGCGGGAAAAGAAATGGCGGAAATTGAGTGAAATATCCTGATAGGGATTGCCGACCTGCTCCCGGGGCAGTTGTATATTCAGCCCGATGCTGAGCGATTTGCCGGCGCAGGCGCCCTTGTTCACCGCCTCCATGATACCCGGCCCGCCACCGCTGACAACGCTGAAACCGGCATCGGACAGCAGGCGAGCGATCTCCTCGGCCTGGCGATAATAAGGATGATCCGGCGCGGTTCTGGCCGACCCAAAGATGCTCACCGAGGGCTTGATCTGGGCCAGCCGCTCAAACCCTTCGACAAACTCCGCCATGATCTGGAAAATCTTCCAGGATTCGCGGGTGAGCATGGTATCGTTAATGGGGCGCAGGTGCGCGGTTTTTTCCAATTTACTCATGAGCAGAGCTCTGAAAATCGAACGGTCGCAGACATGAAAGACAACAAACCCCTAGTGCTGGTGGATGGCTCATCCTATCTGTATCGCGCCTTTCATGCCATGCCCGCGCTGACCAATTCCCGGGGCGAGCCGACCGGCGCGGTCTATGGCGTGATCAACATGATCCGCCGGTTGCTGAAGGACTACGCGCCGGTACAGATGGCCGTGGTCTTCGATGCCAAGGGTAAAACCTTTCGTGATGATCTGTTCGCCCAGTATAAAGCAAACCGCCCGCCCATGCCCGATGAATTGCGCGCCCAGGTTGGCCCCTTGCAGGACATCGTGCGGGCCATGGGCATCCCGCTGCTGATCGTCGAGGGGGTCGAGGCCGATGACGTCATCGGCACCCTGTGCCGCCAGGCCACCCGGTCGGGCATCGAAACCCTGGTGTCCACCGGCGACAAGGACATGGCCCAGCTGGTCAATGCGCACATCACCCTGATCAACACCATGACCGACACTGTGATGGACCCGGCGGGCGTGGCGCAAAAATTCGGCATCACCCCGGAACAGGTGATCGACTATCTGACCCTGGTGGGCGACAGCGCCGACAATATCCCCGGCGTGCCCATGGTCGGCCCCAAGACGGCCGTCAAGTGGCTGGCGCAATACGGCGCCCTGGATGAGATCATCGCGCATGCCGCCGAGATCAAGGGCAAGGTGGGCGAAAACCTGCGCGCCAGCCTCGATCACCTGCCCCTGTCTCGCCTGCTGGCCACCATCAAATGCGACGTGGCGCTCCCGGTCCATCCGCAGGATCTCAAGCTGAGCGCGCCGGATCAGGCCAGGCTGATCGAGCTGTTCAGACAACTGGAATTCAAAAGCTGGCTGGGCGAATTGCTGACGAGCGCCCAGGATCATCCGGCCCCGGCCCATCCCCCGGCCGTGTCGGCCGACTATGAAATCATCACCAGCGATGCGCGCTTGCAGCACTGGCTCGACAGGCTCGCCCGGGCCCCGCTGTTCGCCTTTGATACCGAGACCACCAGCCTGGATTACATCGAGGCGCGGATCGTCGGCCTCTCCTTCGCCACCACCCCCGGCGAGGCGGCCTATGTGCCGCTGGCCCATAATTATGCCGGCGCGCCACACCAGCTCGACCGGGAAGCCGTGCTCGAACGGATCAAACCGCTGCTGGAGGATGCCTCACATATCAAGGTCGGCCAGAATCTCAAATACGATATGAGCGTGCTGTGCAATCATGGCATCACTCTGCGCGGCACAGGCTATGACACCATGCTGGAATCCTATGTGCTGGACAGCACCGCCAGCCGTCATGACATGGACTCCCTGGCGCTCAAATATCTCGGCCACAAGACCATCCACTATGAGGACATCGCCGGCAAGGGCGCGAAACAACGGCCATTCCAGGCGATCGCCATCGAACAGGCCGGTCCTTACGCGGCGGAAGATGCCGATATCACCCTGCGCCTGCACCAGGTGCTGTGGCCGAAACTGGAGGCCATGCCCTCGCTGCAAAAGGTCTTTACCGAGCTGGAAATGCCCCTGATCCCGGTGCTCAGCGCCATGGAGCGCACCGGGGTCCTGGTGGATGCCGGCATGCTGCACCGGCAGAGTAAAGAGTTGGCCGCCCGCCTGTATGAACTGGAACAGGAGGTGGTCGTGTTGGCCGGCGAGGAATTCAATCTCGGCTCACCCAAGCAATTACAGGCCATCCTGTTTGAGAAGCTCCAGTTGCCGGTCCTGGAAAAGACGCCCACCGGCCAGCCGTCCACCGCCGAAAGTGTGCTGCAGGAACTGGCCGAACACTACGAACTGCCGCGCCTGATCCTCGAACACCGCAGCCTGAGCAAGCTCAAATCCACCTACACCGACCGGCTGCCGGAGCAGATCAGCCCGCGTACCGGCCGGGTGCATACCTCCTATCACCAGGCGGTGGCCAGCACCGGGCGTCTGTCATCCAGCAATCCCAATCTGCAGAACATCCCGGTGCGCAGCCCCGAGGGGCGGCGCATCCGTCAGGCCTTCATCGCCCCGCCCGGGCACCATATCGTCGCGGCCGATTATTCCCAGATCGAACTGCGCATCATGGCGCATCTGTCGGGCGATCAGGGCCTGCTGAGTGCCTTCACCCACGGCGAGGATATACACCAGGCCACCGCCGCCGAGGTGTTCGCTACCACGCCAGACC
>MGXL01000050.1:23844-26110 GCA_001801365.1 Gammaproteobacteria bacterium RBG_16_57_12
TTCGGGCTGATCTACGGCATGTCATCCTTCGGCCTGGCCCGCCAGCTGGATATCAGCCGCAGCGAAGCCCAGCAATATGTCGACCTGTATTTCAGCCGCTATCCCGGGGTCAAACGCTATATGGATGACACCCGCCGCACGGCCGGTGAAAACGGCTATGTCGAAACCCTCTATGGCCGGCGTTTATACCTGCCGGAGATCAATTCCCGCAATGTCCAGCGCCGCCAGTATGCCGAGCGCACCGCCATCAACGCCCCCATGCAGGGCAGCGCGGCGGATATTATCAAGCTGGCGATGATCAGAACCCATGACTGGCTGCACAACTCTGCCAGGACGGGTAAAATGGTGATGCAGGTTCACGATGAACTGGTGTTTGAAATCGATAATAGCCACTTGGACGAGGCTGTCCGCCAGATTCGGCAGATCATGAGCAGTGTCATGGAACTTTCCGTACCCCTGATAGTCTCTATAGGCGTTGGTGAAAATTGGGATGAAGCCCATTAGGGAATCTCAAATTTCACTAACAAACAGTGAACTTATTGAAACCCCCTCAGTCAATAAGTTCGGATGGTTGAGAAACCACCCCCGCTTACATCTCCCAAGCGGGATAGCTGTACTCACCGGCCTTGCCGGTGAAAATATGTCCTGGCCTACCCCCCCTCCAACAGGCCGGGACATTTTTTTTATCCCCCGTTCATTCACCACATTTGAGCCACTGCCCCAGGCGCTGGCGAAGCTCTTCCACCCCCTGATGCTGTAAGGCCGAGAATAACTGCACAGTTGCCCCGGGTATTTTCTCCGCCAGGGACTTCCTGACTGCCAGCAGGGTATTTTGGGCCGGACCCCGCTTCAGCTTGTCGCACTTGGACAACAGCACATGCACGGGCATGCCGGCCTGGGCGCACCAGTCCAGCATTTGCGTATCATGGGCCGTCAAAGGATGGCGGATATCCATGATCAGCACCAGACCCTGCAGGGAGCGGCGCTGGCAGAGATAATGTCCCAGCTCACGCTGCCAATCACGCTTGACCTGCGCCGGTACCTTGGCATAACCATAGCCCGGCAAATCCACCAGCCGCCGCTGATCATCGAGGCGAAAGAAATTGAGCAATTGCGTACGCCCCGGCGTTTTACTGGTGCGGGCCAGCCCCTTGATTCCGGTCAGCACATTGAGCGCGGACGACTTTCCGGCATTGGAACGGCCGGCAAAGGCCACCTCATAGCCGTCATCGGCCGGGGCATGTGCCAGGGTCGGCGCGCTCAGCATGAACTCGGCGCGGTTATAGATTTTATTCATTACCTGAATCCATGATGACTGCGCTGCCATACCGGCAACCTGATCAACTGTAAGGGTTTGAAAATATTGACTCCATCCGCCTGACTACAATACCCTCTTCAGGGGCAATGCCCTCATTGTCCTGAAAATAACAACGCATATCAAAACTATTACAAGCATAACCAAATCGGTGGGAACCAAAGGATCTTGTCTATGATGAGAAAAATATTAACTGCAGCAGCCCTGTTCACCCTGTTCACACATGTCTACGCGGCGGGTGACCCCGCCACCGGCGAGGAGAAATCCGCCACCTGCCAGGGATGTCACGGCGCTGATGGCAACAGCCCGAGCGCGGATTTTCCGTCACTCGCCGGACAAAACGCCACTTATATCATCAAGCAGTTGCAGAACTTCAAGGAAGGCAAGCGCAGCAATGAGACCATGAGCGCGATGGCTGCCACGCTGGAGGATCAGGATATGGCGGACATCGCCGCCTATTTTTCCTCCAAGAAAGGCGTCTCGACCGGTTCCAGCGCGCCCAAGGAAGTCCTCAATCGCGGTCGCTTGCTGTATAAAGGCGGCAACAAGAAGGAGGGGATGGCCGCCTGCGCCGGTTGTCATGGCGCCAAAGGCACCGGTAACGGCCCGGCCGGCTTCCCGGCGCTAGCGGGACAACATGCCGATTACATTGAACGGCAGCTGCTTGCCTTCAAGACCGAGGAGCGCAAAAATGACATGAATCACATGATGCGCGACATCTCCTTCAAGCTGACCAGTAACGACATGAAGGCGGTAGCGGCCTATCTGACCACTCTCACACCCTGAGGCCAGGGTTCCATATAAAAAAGGCAGCCGGCGGCTGCCTTTTTACTAGCCAAAACCCTAGTAAAGCCTCATTCAGCGAGCCGCCGGACGGCCAGATGCTAGGCGCGCGTGCGCAGGAATGGCCGTTCCATTTCAAGCACGTGCAACAACGCAGATGGCCGTCCA
>MGXL01000051.1 GCA_001801365.1 Gammaproteobacteria bacterium RBG_16_57_12
GCCAGGCCATTGGTTGAAATGATCACCCGCATATCGAAATTGGCGGTGATCGGCTGGCTGCCCTCGTCAGGCTTGTCGAAGTACATCAGCTTGATGATGCGCAGGTAATAGAAGGCGCCGATAATGGAGAAGATCACCGCCACCACGGCCAGCCAGACCATATCGGCATTGACCACCGCCTTGAGCGCGGACAGTTTGGCGTAGAAGCCCAGGGTGGGCGGCACTCCGGCCATGGAGACCATCAGGATCAGCATCATGAAGGCATACCAGGGGCTGCGCTCGTTGAGGCCCTTGAAATCCTCCAGCCTGTCGGATTCAAAACCGGCCCGGCTTAATAACAGGATCATGCCGAACCCACCCAGGCTCATGATGGCATAGCTGATCACATAGAACATGGAGGCGGAGAAACCATAATTGGTGCCGCTCAGCACGCCCAGCAGCAGGAACCCGACATGTGAAATGGTCGAGTAGGCCAGCATGCGCTTGATGTTGGTCTGGGCGATTGCAATGATGTTGCCGACGCCCATGGAAAGCACCGCCAGGACAATCAACATACCCTGCCAGTGTGCTACCAGATCTCCCAGACCTTCCACCAGCAGACGGATCAGCATGGCGAAAGCGGCTATCTTGGGGGCCGTGGCGATATACAGCGTGACCGGCGTGGGCGCGCCGTGATAGACATCGGGCATCCACATATGAAAGGGTGCAGCACCCAGCTTGAACGCCAGGGCGATGATGATAAACACCAGGCCGAATATCAACACGATATTGTCGAGCATTTTCAGATTGCCGAGCACCTGGGCGATGGTGACGATATTCAGGCTGCCCGTCACGCCATAGATCATCGACATCCCATAGAGCAGCAGACCGGATGCCAGCGCGCCGAGGATAAAATATTTCATCGCCGCCTCGGAGGAGACGCTCGAATCACGATTCAGGGCCACCATGGCGTACAGGGACAGTGACAGCAGCTCCAGGCCCAGATAAATGGTCAACAGGCTGTAGGCGGACACCATCACCATCATGCCGAGCACGCCGAACAGCGCCAGCACATAAAACTCGCCCTTGAACAGATCACGCTCACTCAGATAACGGCGCGAATAGATAAATACGGCGGCGGTAATGATATAGATGAATGATTTGAGCACATTCGCCAGATCATCGTTGATAAAACTGCCGGAGAAGGTCAGTACCCGCCCTCCGCTATACAGGCCGGTGGTCAACACGATCGCGCCAACGAGGGTGGCCAGAGACAAAAGATGGGTAAGCGCCCGGCCGCGATCGGAGACAAACAGATCGATGACCAGTATCAGGCATGCCATGCTCAGCACGAAGATTTCCGGGACGGCCGGCAGCAGATTGGGCGTTTCAAAATTCATGTCAGCTCTCTATCGTGATTACAGTTTGCTCTGACCGATCTGTTCAATCAGATGATTCACCGTCGGATGCATGACTTCCACCAGCGGCGCCGGCCAGAGGCCCAGCAGCAGCACACTGATGGCCAACACGCCCAGAACCAGAAACTCGCGATGGTTCAGATCCTGCAACTCCGCCACGGCAGGCTTGGTGACATCGCCGAAGATGACTCGCTTGACCATCCATAACGTATAGGCGGCGCCAATGACCAAGGTGGTTGCCGCCAGAAAGGCGATCCAGAAATTCGCCTTGAATGCGCTCAGGATAACCATGAATTCGCCAACGAAGCCGGACGTGCCCGGCAGTCCCACATTGGCCATGGCAAACAATACGGCCAGGGTCGCGAACACCGGCATGGTATTGGCCACCCCGCCGTAATCGCTGATCATCCGGCTGTGCAGGCGGTCATACAATACGCCCACGCACAGGAACAGGGCCGCCGATACCAGGCCGTGTGAAAGCATTTGCACCACCGCCCCTTCTATGCCCATCGCCGCGCCTTGAGTGCTGTGGGTGCTGTCATAGATAACAAAGGGGATGAAAAAGCCCAGGGTGACGAAACCCATGTGGGATATCGATGAATAGGCGATCAGTTTTTTCATATCCTGCTGAACCATCGCGACAAAACCGATGTAGACAACCGCGATCAGCGACAGGGTGATCATCATGCCGGTCAGCATTTCACTGGCATCGGGCACGATGGGTAAACTCAAACGTACAAAACCATAAGCGCCCATTTTCAGCATGATGGCCGCCAGGATCACCGAGCCGCCGGTGGGCGCCTCGACGTGGGCATCCGGTAACCAGGTGTGCACCGGCCACATCGGCACCTTCACCGCAAAGGCCAGCAGGAAGGCGATGAAGATCCAGGTCTGCGGTTCCAGGCCGATGCGCAGGGCATGAAAATCCAGCAGCGCGAAACTGCCGGATTTCATGTAGAGATAAATCAGCGCCACCAGCATGAACACCGAACCCAGGAAGGTGTACAGAAAAAACTTGATGGTGGCGTAAACCCGGTTGGGGCCGCCCCAGATACCGATAATCAGAAACATCGGTATCAGCATGGCTTCCCAGAACACATAGAACAACACACCATCCAGCGCGGCGAACACCCCGTTCATCATGCCTTCCATGAGCAGGAAGGATGCCAGGTATTGCGCCGGCTTGAACTTGATCACCTCCCAGCCGGCCAGGACCACCAGCACGGTACAGAAGGTGGTGAGAATGATGAGCGGCATGGAAATGCCGTCCACCCCCAGATGATAGTAGACATTGAAGGCCGGAATCCAGGAGAGCCGCTCGACAAACTGCATGTCCGCCGTTTGCAGGTCAAATCCGGTATATAAAAAAATCGACAGGATAAAGGTGATCAGGGAAACCAGCAGGGCAATGGCCCGCGCCAGCGGTGCATTGGCATCCGAGCGGGTAGCCAGGACCAATATCCCTCCGATGATGGGCACCCATATAACCAAACTTAGCAGCGGTGAATCGAGCAGCATCTGATGCAACCTTATTTGTTAGTTATTCGCTGAAAAGAATCCAGCTCAACATCAGCAATAATCCAATGATCATCACGAAGGCGTAGTGGTACAAATAACCCGTCTGCACCTGACGGATCACGCCAGACAACCAGCCGATGCTGCGCGCCGTGCCGTTGACCAGAAGGCCATCAATCAGCTTTACATCGCCGATGCGCCAGAACAACCGGCCGATACCGCGCGCCCCGCCGGCAAAAAAGAAATCATTGAAATCGTCGCAGTAATACTTGCGGTCTAACAGCTTATACAACCAGCCGCAGGCACCCTGGATCCTGGCCGGCAGTTCGGGACGCTTCAGATACAGGAACCAGGCGGCGAACACCCCGGCAGCCGCCAGCCAGACCGCCGGGCCGGACAGCCCATGCAGCACAAAGCCCCCCCAGCCGGTAAAATCCGCCCCGATTTCAGCCAGAACGTTATGCGCATCCTGCACGACGATTGCATTGCCGAAGAAATTACCAAACAGCATCGGTCCAATATAAAAGGCGCCGGCCAGCACAGAGGGTATCGCCAGACCGATCAGCGGCAAGGTCACTACCAGGGGTGATTCGTGCAGATGTGCCCTGGCATGGTGATCGATGCGCTCCTCCCCGTGGAATACCAGGAAGAACATGCGGAAGCTGTAAAACGCCGTGATGAACACGCCCAGCAACACACAGGCATAGGCAAAACCGGCGCCGGGCAATTCGGAATGCTGCGCCGCCTCGATAATGGCGTCCTTGGAGAAGAACCCGGAAAAGCCGGGGAAGCCGATCAATGCCAGCGAGCCGATCAGCATGCACCAGTAGGTGATGGGCAGGTATTTTTTCAAGCCGCCCATCTTGCGGATATCCTGCTCATGGTGCAGCGCAATGATCACCGAACCCGCCGCCAGGAACAGCAGGGCCTTGAAGAAGGCATGGGTCATCAGGTGGAAGATGCCCGCCGCATAGGCCGAGGCACCCAGCGCGACGGTCATATAACCCAGTTGCGACAAGGTCGAATAGGCCACGACACGCTTGATGTCGTTCTGGATGATCCCCAGGATGCCCATGAACAGGGCCGTGATGGCGCCGATCACCAGGATGACGCTCAGTGCGGTTTCCGATAACTCGTAGAGCGGCGACATGCGCGCCACCATGAAGATGCCGGCGGTCACCATGGTCGCAGCATGGATCAGGGCCGAGATCGGCGTGGGGCCTTCCATGGAATCCGGCAGCCATACGTGCAGGGGCACCTGGGCGGATTTGCCCATCGCGCCAATGAACAGCAGAATACAGATCACCGACATGACCGACCATTCTGATCCCGGAATGATTTCCATGGTCAGATTCGTCAGAGAAGGCGCTGCCTTGAAGACATCCATATAATCCAGGCTGTTGAAATACAGCAATATGGCGGCTATGCCCAGCAGAAAGCCAAAATCACCGACGCGATTGACCAGGAACGCCTTGAGGTTGGCATAGATGGCCGTTTCCTTCTTGTACCAGAAGCCGATCAGCAGGTAGGAGACCAGCCCCACCGCCTCCCAGCCGAAGAACAGCTGCATGAAGTTATTGGCCATCACCAGCATCAGCATGGAGAAGGTGAACAAGGAGATATAACTGAAGAAGCGCTGATAGCCGGGGTCATCGCGCATGTAGCCGATGGTGTAGATATGCACCATGAGTGACACAAAGGTCACCACAACGATCATCATGGCGGTCAACTGGTCGATCAGAAAACCGACTTCCATATGGATGCCATCGCTGATCAGCCAGGTGTATACCGTCCCGTTATAGGGTTCGGCGCCGTCGATGACAATGTGATTGAACACCACCAGTGACAGCAGGAACGATAGGGCGACGCCGATGGTGGTCACCCAGTGGGCGCCGCTGCGGCCGATCTGGTTGCCGAACAACCCGGCCACGATAGCGCCCAGCAGCGGCACCAGGGCAATGGTGAGATATATGTTTGGCATGGTCTCGGACACGCGCTACCCCTTCAAGGTGTCAATGGTGTCGACGTTGATGGTGCGCAGATTGCGGAACAACACCACCAGCACGGCCAGACCGATGGCGGCCTCCGCCGCCGCAACCGTCAGGATGAAAAACACAAAGACCTGTCCGGCGCTGTCCCCCAGATAATGGGAGAACGCGACAAAATTCATGTTCACCGCCAACAGCATCAGTTCGATGGACATCAGCAGAATGATGAGATTTTTCCGATTCAGAAAAATGCCCGCCATACTGATGCAGAACAGTATCGCGCCCAAGATCAGGTAATGTGACAGTGTCATAGTCTATCTGCCCTGTAAAATCCTGTTGTTCACTCAGTCCTTCTTTTCCGAATCCATCTTGATCAGCCGGACGCGGTCGCTCCTGCGCACCTTGACCTGCTGATCAGGCTTCTGAGATTTGACCGATTCGCGCCGGCGCATGGTCAGGGCGATCGCCGCGACGATGGCCACCACCAGGATCGCGGCCGCAATCTCCACCGGATAGACATAGACGGTATACAGCACTCGGCCCAGTTCCTTGGTATTGCTATAGTCCGCGTCATGGGCGGCCGGCGCCGGCATGGCGTCCAGCGCGAATTGCTCATGTCCGACCACCAGGATCATCTCCACCAGGATCACCGTAGCTACGACGAGACCCACCGGCAGATAGCGGATAAATCCTTCCTTGAGCGGTGCCGTATTGATATCCAGCATCATGACCACAAACAGGAACAGCACCATGACCGCGCCGACATAGACCAGCACCAGGGTAATGGCAAGAAACTCGGCTTCCAGCAGTATCCACAATGCGGCGCTGGTGAAGAACGCCAGCACCAGGAACAGGACGGCA
>MGXL01000052.1:0-6545 GCA_001801365.1 Gammaproteobacteria bacterium RBG_16_57_12
AGATCTGGGTATCATCACCCCGGAAGTGGAGGCCTTGCGTCGCCGCTTCGATTTGCCCGGCATGAAGATACTGCAATTCGCCTTTGACAGCGATGCCGCCAATCCCTATCTGCCGCATTATCATGAAAAAAACTGCGTGGTGTATACCGGCACCCATGATAACAACACCACGGTGGGCTGGTATGCGGCATTGCCCGCGCCTGTGCAGGAACGGGTGCAGGAGTATCTGGGCAGACCGCGGGAAATGATGCCGTGGCCATTGGCACGTTGTGCCTACGCCTCCGTGGCGAAACTGGCCATCCTTCCCATGCAGGACGTGCTCGCTCTGGGCGCAGAGGGCCGGATGAATACGCCGGGCACTGCCGAAGGCAATTGGCGCTGGCGGTTCGACTGGACCCAACTGCCCTCCGGCCTGCCGGAACACCTCAACCAGCTTGCCAGGCTCTACGGACGCCGCTGAGCAACGACCCCTGTCACCCACTTTTTTTCAGCAGGCTGTTATATCCAGAGCATCAGGCCGGCTTCAAAGCGGTGCGCCAGATACTGGTGATGGGGATAGATACGTATCTTGTAGTATTGCAGGCCGGGCAGGGGTGGTTCGATAGCCAGACTGAAAAGAGTTTCGCCGGACGGCAGGCTCTCGATGACCGATAAGGGATGACTCTTCTGACAGATAAACTCGCCTGTCTCGCCTTCGGTGCCGATCATACATTCGACATACACATCGGTTGGTTGCAGGTCACCGAGTGCAACCGCCACCCTGAGATGTAATTGTTCACCGGCAGTGATGGCACTGGGGGCTTCATCGGCCCGGCGGATCCTGACCTGTGGCCAGGCATTTCTGATCCTGGTTTTCCAGGCGGCCAGTTCGCTGGCGGGTGCGCCGTCGTCTTTTGCCAGGGCAAAGTGATGCTGGCTGGCCTTGGTGTAATAGTCGCGCACATAGTCCATCACCATGCGCTGCGAGTTGTAGCGTGGAATGGTGGACTGCATGGAGGCCTTGGACATCTTGACCCAGGCTTCGGAGAAACCGTGGCCGTTGCGGGCGAAATACAGCGGGATGACCTGTTCCTCGAGTATGCTGATCAGTTCATTGCCCTCTTGCTGATCCCGATAGGCGGGATCGCACTCCGGACCATGGGGCGTGATGGCCCAGCCGTTCTCACCGTCATAGCCTTCGCCCCACCAGCCATCCAGTACACTGAGATTGATGACGCCGTTGATGCCGGCCTTTTGCCCCGAGGTGCCGCTGGCCTCGAGGGGATATTCAGGCGTATTGAGCCAGACATCGACACCGCTGACCAGTTTGCGCGACAGCCCCAGGTCATAGCCCTCCAGTAACAGAATCTTCCCTTCAAACTCGGGGCGGCGTGAGAAGTCGTGGATGGTCTGTATCAGCCTCTGCCCCGGCACGTCGTGGGGATGCGCCTTGCCGGCAAATAGCAGGATTACCGGGCGTTTCGGATCATTGAGCAATCTCGCCAGGCGCTCCGGACTGGAGAACAGCAGCGTGGCGCGCTTATAGGTGGCAAAACGCCGGGCAAAACCCAGGATCAGGATATCGGTCTCATCGGGTTGCAATGAGCGTGTGATGCGGCTGATCAGGGCCTGAGTGCATTTGTTTCGCTTGAGCTGGTTGAGGACGCGGCGGTTGACATATTCGAGCAGATTCGCCTTGAGCGACTGGCGCAGGCTCCAGAAGGCATGATCGGGTATCTCGGCGATGCGTTGCCAGTAGTCTTCGTTGCGCAGTTCATTGCGCCAGCCGCCCCCGAAACGAAGATCGAACAATCCGGCCCATTCCTTGGCGAGAAAGGTCGGTACATGGACACCATTAGTGACATGTGCCATCGGATTTTCCTGGGGAGGGATTTGCGGCCAGATTTTACCTTCCATCTGGGAGGCCACCCCGCCATGGATGCGGCTCACGCCGTTGTGCAGGCGCGACCCCCGCAACACCAGCGTGGTCATGTTGAATATCTCCAGATTATCCGCGGTGCTGCCCAGCGAGAAGAAGCCCGCCATATCGATGCCGAGTTCGCCGACGTAGTTATTGAAATAGCTCTTAACCAGGGACTGGTCAAAGATGTCATGTCCCGCCGGCACGGGGGTGTGAGTGGTGAACACGGTGCCGGCGGCCACCAGTTCCAGGGCGCTGGCAAAGGTCATGCCGTTTTTGACATACTCCCGGCAGCGCTCCAGTATCTGGAAGGCGGCATGGCCTTCGTTGATATGCCAGACGGTGGGGTTCAGGCCCAGGGCGCGGATGGCGCGGATGCCGCCGATGCCGAGCACGATTTCCTGCTGAATCCGGGTGTTCTTGTCCCCGCCGTAGAGCTGGTGGGTGATGGCGCGGTCGTGATCGTTGTTCTCGGGCAAATCGGTATCAAGCAGATAAAGCGTGATGCGCCCGGCCATGGCCATCCAGACCTTGATGCTGACCATCCTGCCCGGGAAGGCGACCTGAATCAGGATTTCGCGCCCGTTCTGATCCAGGGCGGGGGTGATGGGCAGGTCGTTGAAGTCGGTCGGATTATAGTGCGCGATCTGCCGGCCCTGGGCATCGATGGTCTGCATGAAATAACCCTGCCGGTACAACAAGCCGATGGCGATAAAGGGTATCCCCATATCGCTGGCCGCCTTGCAATGATCGCCCGCCAGTATGCCCAGCCCGCCGGAATAAATGGGCAGGCTTTCATAAAAGCCATATTCCGCGCAAAAATACGCCACCAGTTCCTTTGCCGGATCCAGCAGCTCGCCGATTTCCTGGCTGACCTCTTCCTTGCGGTAGGTATCATAGACCGACAGGGCGCGGTGATAGTCTTCAATGAAAATACTGTCCCGGGCCGCCTCATCCAGGCGCTGTTGCGAGATGCGCCGCAGAAATACCTTGGGATTATGCCCGCAGGCGGTCCACAAGTGTGGATCCAGGCGCATGAACAGGCTGCGCACATGACGCTCCCAGGTGTAAAAAAGATCATTGGCCAGTTCAGTGATACGGTAAATACGCTTGGGGATGACGGGATGAACTTCAATGGCAAAACGGGTACCGCTCATATCACTGCTCCAGGTCTGTAGCCGGCTGATTAATCACCGGTCGCATATTTTATTAGCTTGGCCCGTTTTTTGCGAATCTGATGCTGGCCGGGCGGGAGGTGTATAAAATCGGATCGGCAATATTGGCTGTGAAAATCAGATATAGCTGCTATCTTTTATCTAGGAGCCTGTGAACACATTATATCGAAACCCGCTCGATCGCTGCGGGCTACATCAAATGATCATCCGTCTGCATCGGCAAACACTGGAGGTAGGGGTGTATGTTAGCAGGCTGTTAGTGGCCGGTGTTCGGTTATCGCCTGCCGATGCAATGGGGATGATGATAAGGGGGTAATCGCTTATGGCTGAAGCGGCTCGTCCGGTGGTGGGTGAATGGTATGCAGGGACCCATGGTGCATTTCGCGTGGTGGCTATGGATGAGGCCAGCAGCACTGTCGAAATTCAATATTACGATAGTACCCTGGAAGATCTGGATCTGGATGCCTGGGAGGATCTGCAGCCGGTGTTCGTCGCGCCGCCGGAAGACTGGTCCGGTCCGTTCGATGATATCGAGCCGCACGAAATGGATGAAGCCGACGAAGCCATGCGCCCGCATGACTGGGGCAGCCCGCTGGACGGAATATAACAGGAACAGTTGCCATCGCTGACCGTATTTGTAAGAGAGAACAGCGGGCTGTCAGGATGATTCTGTAGCCTCCTCCTTTTCTTTATGTTCACTGTAGGTGTGCTTGATCGCCGCCATTTCCTGCAACACTTTTTCCACCTGTTCATTGATGCTGCCTTCGGGGAAGTTTCCGGCTTCATTGCGTTGACCGGCTATCTGGCCGCTGAGTAATTCCATGGCCTCATCCGCGGTGGTGACGGGATAGATGTGGAACTGACCCTGGGCAGCCGCGGCGACGACATCGTGGCGCAGCATCAGATGTTTGACATTGTCCCTGGGGATCAGCACCCCTTGCCGGCCGGTCAGGCCGCGTTTCAGGCAGATATCAAAAAAGCCTTCGATTTTTTCATTGATGCCGCCGATCGCCTGAACGATCCCGTGCTGGTTGATGGAGCCGGTGACCGCCAGTTCCTGTGTGAGCGGGATGCCGGTTATCGCCGACAGCAGGCAGCACAGTTCCGCCAGGGAGGCGCTATCACCTTCAATATTGCCGTAGGATTGCTCGAACACCAGGCTGGCCGAGAGCGATAAAGGGTGGTGCTTGGAATAATAACCACCGATATAGGATGAGAGTATCAGCACCCCCTTGGAGTGTATCGGACCGCCCAGCTCGACTTCCCGTTCGATATCGATGACATGACCCTCCCCGACCCGTGCCGTCGCCGTGACCCGGGTGGGCAGGGCAAAGGAATATTCACCCATGTCGATGACCGACAGGCCGTTGATCTGGGCGATTTTTGCCCCATGAGTGTCGATCAGCAAGGTGCCGCGGATGATCTCGTCCTGGATCAATTCCCTGGCGCGGCCATGCCGTTCGATCTGTTGATCGATGGCATGTTGCACATGCTCGGCACAGATCATCTGTTGTCCGGCCTGCCTGGCCCAGTAATCCGCTTCGCTCAGCAGATCGACGATGCTGCGCATATGCGCTGACAGTTTTTCCGCGTCGCCGCAAATGCGGGAGCTATGTTCCACAGTGCGGGCCACGGCTGAGCGGTCAAAAGGTAACAAGCCCTGCTGCCGGGACAGCGAGGCGATGAAGCGGGCGTATAACTGGATGTTTTCGTCGGACAAGGTCAGACTGTCCTCAAAATCGGCGACCACCTTGAACAGCTCGCTGAATTCGTTGTCCAGCTCATTGAGCAGGTAATACAGCAGGCGTTCGCCTACCAGTACGATTTTAATGTCCAGAGGAATGGGATCCGGCTCAAGGGTAACCGTGCTGATCAGCCCCAGATATTGTCCCAGGGAATCAATGCGGATTTCGCTGGAACGCAGTACCCGTTTCAGGCCCTCCCAGGCATAGGGCTGTGTGAGCAACTTGTGGGCGTCCAGGATCAGATAGCCGCCATTGGCGCGGTGCAGCGCGCCGGACTTGATTAAAGTGAAATCGGTTATCAGTGCGCCAAGCTGGGAGAGATGCTCAACCCGGCCGACCAGATTCTGATAGGTGGGTTGGTCCTCATAGACGATCGGCAGGCCGGTGCTTTTGCTGTTATCCACCAATACATTGACCTGATAACGGCGGAAACCGCGGGTTTTCAGGTCCGTAAGCGCCAGTAGCGGAATTTCACCCTCTTCCGGCTTGCGAAAATCATCGACATTCCTGATCACATCCTGTTGCAATTTATTGAGATGATCGATGACTTCGGGCAGGTCGCAGTAATTCTCCTTGATCGATTCAATCAGATGTCCAACCACGGACAGGGCGGTCTCAATAATAATCTCTTTGAGCCGGTCACGGCTTTCCTTGGACCATTGCGGGATGCTCTGGATGATTTTCTTCAGCTGTTCCTGAAGCCTGGCGATGATGGCGCCGATGCGTTCCTGCTCACTCTCGGGCAACTGGGCAAATTCGTCAGGGCTGATAACCTCTCCGTTGACGGTCGGCGCAAAGGCAAAACCGCTGGTGGTGCGTAATAACTTGATATTATTCTGCTCCGCCTCCGCTTGGATTTTCTCGAAGGCCGCTTCTTCTTTTTTCTTGAAGGATTCTTCGACCTCCTGGGCCCTGGTGCGGTATTCATCACTTTCAAAGGCGGCGGGAATGGCGAGGCGCAGATCCTCGATCACCTTATCTATATCATGGCGCAGCGAGGTGCCTGTGCCGGGCGGCAGGCGCAATGCCCGGGGGATATGCGGCTGATCAAAATTATTGACATAACACCAATCAGAGGGGGGCTGGCCCAGGACGGCCTTTTGCTCGAGGAATTGACGGGCAACGGTATGCTTGCCCGTGCCCGGCGGCCCCATAATGAACAGATTATAACCATGACGCCGGATGCCAATACCGAATTGCACGGCCTTGATGGCCCGTTGCTGGCCGATAATCTCCTGCATGTCATCCAGTTCAGCGGTTGTCTTGAAACTGAACCGGGCGGGATTGCATTTTTTATAGAGATCCGCAGGCGGTAATGCAGGGACGGATGGTTGTTTTGTCATTGTTACGTCCTGATGATTAGACTGTGTCTTGCTTGAGTTTCACTAGAGGCGCCAGTAAATTAATGGTTTTCATCCCCATGAAACATTCTCAGGCTACCGTAGCCATATTACAAGCAGGATATATTAGCAGGAACTACAGGGAGTTGAGCAAAGTCACCAAGGGATTGCACAGGGACACACGAATAATAACAACGAATATGATAACTAAAGATGCCTATCGCGCGGTTGCGCGGTATAATGTTTGTCGGTAATGGAAATATCGATCATCAATGGCGTAAAGAATAAAGAGTGGACCAAAGCAGTCGATCAAGAACAGCAACAGTCTTCGTTAACTCAGCAATAATAAGCACATAGGGAGATGCTTCGAGCATATGATTCGCCT
>MGXL01000052.1:6564-7090 GCA_001801365.1 Gammaproteobacteria bacterium RBG_16_57_12
GCATTATATTCCAATATCATTACTGATTCTGGGCATGACCGAAGTCCTGGTGTTCGGTATTGCCATCTCTATCGGCATGTCGACCATGCCCCTGGTCAAGACGGATGTCGGATATGCCCACATTTCTTCCGTGTTGCAGGCGCTGCTGTTTTTCCTGGTGATGATCAGCTCGATGACGGCCATGGGGCTTTATCAGCGCCGTTATCAGGATGATCTGCGTGATCTGTTCTTTCGCGTCGGCCTCAGTTTTGCGGCCGGTATGCTGGTGCTGGGAGCGCTTTTTTATGCAGTACCCTCCATTTTCCCCGGTGGCAAGGCGTTAGGTACGGCAGCCGTCATTGCCTTTGTGGGGATTGTTGTGGCGCGGACCTCGTTTGCCCAGGTAGCCGACAAAAATCTGTTGCGTCGACGCATCCTGATACTGGGCGCGGGTGAGTCGGCCCTGACCATCGAGAAGATGAGGCGCCGGTCCGACAACCAGGGTTTTGTGATCGTGGGCTATGTGCCGGTGCCTGGTGAGCACAAT
>MGXL01000053.1:0-5018 GCA_001801365.1 Gammaproteobacteria bacterium RBG_16_57_12
TCTGTTTTCCATCAATGTATGGTTATCATGCTGATAAAGGAACGGGGACAGGAATTTCCTGCGGGCTTCATGTGGCGCCTGCAGCCACGCAAGCAAATCGGTGAAATCGTAATTCAGGCTGTTCACGCCCTCACATATGTGCGGAGTGACCAACCGAATGGGAAACAGGCCTGCTCAGGCCGCCTGGGTGGGAATGGCGTTGCGGGTATGGGTGATCTGGTTCTGCGCATCCACATAAACCAGGGTTGGCTTGTAGGCGGCCAGTTCGTTCTGGTTCAGGGTCACGTAGGCGCAGATGATTACCCGGTCGCCGGGGCGGGCCTTGTGGGCGGCCGCGCCATTGATGGAGATGACGCCCGAACCGTCTTCGGCGCGGATGGCATAGGTGATGAAACGCTCGCCATTATCGATGTTGTAGATATGGATCTGCTCGTACTCGCGGATCCCGGATATCTCCAGCAATTTGCCATCGATGGCGCAGGAGCCTTCGTACTCCAGCTCGGCGTGGGTCACCCGGGCACGGTGCAGCTTGGCTTTCAGCATGGTGCATTGCATCGTTGTGTTAACCCTCAAAAATACAACGTGATCAATTATACACTATCTAGGTGAAGGCTGGCTCCTTCCCCAGCGATACCTTGAGGTTGTCGATCAGCCGGGTCCGCCCCAGACGCGCCGCAATCAGCACGATCAGTTCTTTATCGGCAGGTGCCGCCAATCCAAGATCAGCGGACCGGCGGATTTCGAAATAGTCCGGGTTAAAGCCTTTTGCTCGCAGGTTAGCCATTTTTTCCTGGGAGATAGCCGCATAATCGGAGCTTTTGGCCAATATAGCCGCGCGGGCATCCAGCAGGTATTGATAGATATGGGGGGCCAGTCGGCGTTCTTCAATGGACAGATAGCCATTGCGCGAACTCATCGCCAGCCCGTCCGGTTCGCGGACCGTGGGGGCGCCGATGATCTCGACCGGCATGGCCAGATCCTGCACCATGCGGCGGATCACCACTAGCTGCTGATAGTCCTTTTCGCCAAACAGGGCTATCTGAGGTTGAATGATATTGAACAGCTTGCACACCACCGTGGCCACGCCGGTGAAATGCCCGGGGCGGAAGGCCCCGCACAGGATGTCGGAGAGCCCCGGCACAGTGACCTGGGTGGCCAATTCATGACCACCGGGATACATCTCGCCTGCTGTGGGCGCAAAGAGCAGATCGACGCTGTTATGGCTCAGGCCGGACTGATCATCCGCCAGGGTACGCGGATAGGAGGCAAAATCCTCGCCCTGGGAAAATTGCAGGGGGTTGACGAAAATACTGACCACCACCCGGCGGCCATGCCGGCGCGCCCTGTCCACCAGCGCCATATGCCCGGCATGGAGATTGCCCATGGTCGGCACGAAGGCAATGGCCTCGCCCTGCTGGCGCCAGTGCCGGAGTATGTCGCGCGCGGTCACGATGTCAGTGGTGATGTGCATGGATCACTCCGGGGAAACAGACTGTCAGAAACTGTGTTCCGCGCCGGGAAAACCGCCCTCTTTGACGGCGGCGACATAGGCCCTGACCGCGGCGCGGATATCGCCGCCGGCCTGCAGGAAATCATGGGAAAATTTGGGACGCTTGCCCGGCGTGATGCCGAGCATGTCATACAGCACCAGCACCTGGGCATCGCAGTCCCTGCCGGCGCCGATGCCGATCACCGGCACACTCACCGCCCGGGTGATGCGCGCCGCCAGTTCGGCCGGCACGCACTCCAGCACTATGGCATCGGCGCCCGCAGCCTCCATGGCCAGGGCGTCATCGAAGATCGCCTGCGCGGCATCGCCGCGCCCCTGCACGAGATAACCACCCAGCTTGTGGACTGACTGGGGCAATAATCCCAGATGGGCGCACACCGGAATGCTGTGCGCGGTCAGGGTGCGCACCGTCTCCAGCAGCCAGGCGCCACCCTCCAGTTTGACCATCTGGGCGCCGCCTTCTTTCATCAGGCGCCCGGCATTGTGCAGCGCATCCTGCGGCGTGGCATAACTCATGAACGGCATGTCCGCCATGATAAAGGCTTTCGACGCGCCACGGCGGACCAGGCGGGTATGATAAATCATGTCCTCCACGGTCACCGGCAGGGTCGTGTCCTGCCCCTGGACCACCATGCCCAGGGAATCACCCACCAGCAGGATATCCACGCCCGCCTCGTCGAGGATGGCGGCAAAACTGGCGTCATAGACCGTCAGGCAGGTAATCTTTTCACCGGTGCCCTTACGCTTGCGCAAGGTATTGACGGTCATCGCACTCATGATTCACACCGCCTTGGAGATGGGATTGAAATAATGACGCCCGCTTTTGATGAACATGATCTGCTCGACCAGCATGGTGTAGTCATTGTCATTGGTGACCGGATCGATATCCGAGGTATTGACGATCAGCAAAGGCGAATCCTGGTAATAATAAAACAGGCGGGCGTAGGCGTCACACAACCGTTTCAGATAGTCGGCAGCTATGCCCCGCTCATAGGCAATGCCGCGCCTGGCGATGCGCTCGAGCAGCACCTCCACCGGCGCCTGCAGATAGACCACCAGATCAGGCCGGGGGGCATCCAGGGTCAGCGAGGCATAGACTTGGTCATAGAGTTTGAGTTCTGCCTCGTCCAGGGTCAGCCCGGCAAACAGGCGGTCCTTGTCCATCAGGTAATCGGCGATTCTGACCGGGCTGAACATGTCCTGCTGGCGCAGGGCCTGTAATTGCCGGGCGCGCTGAAACAGGAAGTACAACTGGGTCGGCAGCGCCGACTGGCGGGGATTCTGATAGAAACGCGGCAAAAACGGATTTTCCTCGGCCTGCTCCAGCAGCAGCTCGCCGCCCAGGGTGTCGGCGAGGCGCCGGGCCAGGCTGGTCTTGCCCACGCCGATCGGCCCTTCCACCACGATATGGCGGTGGATGGTCTTTTTACCTGTTTCTGCAATCATAAGCCTGCAAATCCTTCCCGCCATGACCAGAAAGGCGTCAAGTCGTTGTCACTCGTCCGAGAGCGTCTAACAAAATAAAAACTACATGGCCTCCTTGCCCTCATCCCCACCCTTCTCCCGCAGGGAGAAGGGCTTAAAAACCCCTCTCCCTACGGGAGAGGGGAAGGGGTGAGGGCCATGTTTCAGGGCACAGCTAGTCATTTTGCTAGATGCTCTGACACACATGAATGATCTAGTCGTATCAATCCCGTGGCGGGCACCGAATCGATCAAGGCGGATAACGGCCCGTGCCCCGGGATCACCAAATCGGGCCTGATTTCCGATAGAGGATACAGGACAAAGTTTCGCTGCGATAGCCCCGGATGGGGGATGATCAGGCCCGGTTCATACAGCTCCAGATCGCCATAAAGCAGTATATCCAGGTCCAGGATCCGCGGCCCCCAGCGTACCGGCCCGCGCACCCGGCCCTGCTGCTGCTCCAGCCCTTGCAGGCTCGCCAGTAATTGACGCGGGCCGAGCCGAGTTTCCAGGGCCGCGACGGCGTTGATGTAATCCGGCTGTTCTACCGGCCCCAGTGGATTGCTGCGATACAGACTGGAATGGCCTAGCAATGTGCTGTGCGGCAGTTTGCGCAGGGCGCGCAGGGCAAGGCACACATGCCGGAGCGGATCGTTGAGATTGCTGCCCAGCCCAATATAAGCAACGGTTGCGGACCTGGCAGACACGTACCCGCCTACGATGATGATGGCTTGGTCTTGCTCTGGGGACGACGCCGACGACGGCGGGGCCCTGACTCACTGCCCAGGGCATTGATCATGGTTTGACGCCCCGCCTCATCTTGGGTCTGGAAGTCCGTCCACCATTCGCCCAGGGCCTGATCTCCTTCCCCGGCCAGTACACGTAATAGCAAAAAATCATAGGCCGCCCGGAAGCGCGGGTGGGCCAGCACGGCGAAGGCCCGTTTGCCTTTGCGCTGCGTCAGGCGAATCTGCATTGACCAGATTTCGCGTGCGACCAGCGAAAACCGTTTCGGCAGGGAGAGATATTGAATCTGTTGGGCTACCACCTCATCACCCGCCACCACGAGCGCCTGCACCGGTGTCATGCCTTCTGCCTGATAACGCTCTGCCAGTTCACTCACCGGCTCCCACAGCAACACCGCAAACATAAATGCAGGCGTAACCGGTTTATCTTCGGCAATCCGCTGATCGGTACTGCGCATGCCCTCGATCAGAAAGGTCTTGGGGAAATGCTGTACTTCCCTGGACAGGGATTGCTCGGTCATCGGGAACATCTGTTCGAACAACCGATAGTGGCGCAGCGCCTCGAAGCTCTGCTGAGCAGTTCCGCCAAGTAGAAGCTTCAGCACCTCCTCATACAGTCTGGCGGGCGACACATCGCGCAACGATGGGGCGAGCGTGAAGATCGGCTCCTCGCTTTCCGGACTGATACGAAACCCCAGCTTGACGGCAAAACGCACGGCGCGCAACATGCGCACCGGATCTTCCTGATAGCGCTGCCGGGGATCACCGATCAGGCGCAGTGTGCCCGCTTCCAGATCGCCGAAGCCGCCGGTGTAATCCACTACCGAGAAATCCTCGATATTGTAATACAGGCTGTTGACCGTGAAATCGCGGCGCCAGGCATCATCTTCCAGGGTACCGTAGACATTATCCCGGACGATCATGCCATTCTCGACATGGCCTTCGCCCGCACTGCCTTCGTGGTGAGTTCGGAAGGTAGCCACCTCAATAATTTCCCGCCCGAAATGAATATGCGCCAGGCGAAACCGGCGGCCGATCAACCGGCAGTTGCGGAATATTTTTCTGATCTCCTCGGGCCGGGCATCCGTGGCGACATCGAAATCCTTGGGCTCCCGGCCCAGCAGCAGATCCCGCACCCCGCCGCCGACCAGATAGGCCTGATAGCCGCTTTCCTTGAGGTGATACAACACATTCAGCGCGTTTTTGCTGATATTGGCGCGTGAAATCACGTGATCGGCACGTGGAATGATGGTCGGTGGCTGCCCGTTTTCAGGTGGTGTGCGCATGGGAATCAATCG
>MGXL01000053.1:5195-8267 GCA_001801365.1 Gammaproteobacteria bacterium RBG_16_57_12
AAAACCCTGGTAAAGCCTCATTCAGCGAGCCGCGCCTTGATCCGGACCTTCCGAGGGGCTCTGAATGAGGCTTTACCAGGGTTTTGGTTAGTATATTCCTGTTAGACTTCATTTAACGCTCGACAGGCGCCCGGTTAATTGGCATAGTTTTTATCATATTAGGCGGTCATGAGGGGGCTACTAATGCTGGGTAATCATGAAGAGAAACGCAATTTTTATCGCATGAACACGGATAATCCCGTGACCTTCAACGTCATGGGCAATCACCAATCCCATCAGGGGCAATGCCTCAACCTCAGTGGCAGTGGCATACTGATCGCCACTGACCAGAAACTTGAGGCTAACACCCAGCTCAAGGTGTGCCTCGCCTCACGGCAGGAAACGGTCCCTCCGCTGTTGGCGATTGTCGAAGTGATCAGGGCGGAAGAGCATCCATCGGGCACCCACTATATCGTTGCCGGGACCATTAAAGAAATACTCCAGTAGTCTGCCGGGACAACACATCAAAGCCCGAAGCGCACCATGTCACCGGCCTTTAGAGGTGTAACACTGTCACGCAGCTCGCCCACGGCAAACAAGGGCTGTACCCGCTTGACCACCAGCGCCGCTACCGGTGTTTCCTCATATCCCAGGAATCGACCGCCATCACCTGTCAGGGGCATCGGCGCCAACTGATACGTCATCAGCACATCGCCCACCTTGACCTTGGCCATGGTCCCGGCATTGAAGAATACCTCATCCCCTTCGTTACGGATCACCCGCGCAGTGAACGGCAATGGGTGTAAGTCCTGGATCACCCCGCGCGCCAGCTTATCCAGCGCTCCATCGAGCCTCCGGCCATATTCCGAGCGAAGAAAATCCACGCTGCCGAAGGTGGCGGCAGGCGCATAGTGACCAGCGCCCTTGACCGCCTCGTTGATGCGGCGGCGGGAAAGCAGGGCCCCGGATATGCCGTCATAGACATCAACATCGAGCACCAGATGCCGGGTATTGCGCATCAGGTGACGATTGACTCCCATATCATGGATCACGCCGGTGATGATGAATTGCGCGCCCAGACTGCCCGCCAGTTCCGTCATCCGGGCGGCGACATCCGGCACCTTGTCACTCCCGGGCTGGCCCGGCTCTGCGGCATACTGCGAGCCATCCACTGCCAGGATATCACCGGTATTCTCCATGCGACGCAGTAACTCCCTGGGCAAATCCTGCTCGATAGCGGGCATGTCGAAAATCTGCCCCCGCTCCATGACCTGGAACTGCGTGACCGCGATTTTCTTCCGGTAGCTCGCCGCGGGTGACAGCAATTGCAACTTGTCTTCCATAACCTGCGCGCGTATGCGCACCTTCACTACCCGATTCTCCACCGACTCCTCCAGCACCACCACATCCTTCACCACGCCCGCCGCATTGATGCGCACACTATCGGCGATCAGCTCATGGGATGACACCACGGATGTGGCCTGCACACGGGTGGCGGCTTGCAGCAGGGCAGCGCGGGTTGCCTGAATGATCGCCTGATCACGCGCCGAGCGGACATCCCCGTTGATGATATCGGCGCTGCCTTCCGCTTCCATCAGACGCGCGAAGGCATCTGCCGGAGCCCAGAGGATCAAGGAAAATACAACAAGGATGATCGTCATTTGCCGCATGGGAAGTCCATCAGCACTCAGTTCCTATTGCTGAAATAAAAATTCGGCTGTAAGGTTTCATCATAATGGGTGGCGGCTGTATCCACGCTCGGACTCTCTTTTTCTACAGACTCGGCAGGCGCGTTCTCGGGGATGGCCGCGGCCCTGTTTTCCACGGCGCGCTGGCTCAATATGCGCCGCAGAAAATCCTGATCCACCGTGGCCTCGATCACCGCCTCGTACACGCCGTTGTCCAGCTCATTGACATCCAATACCTTGGCGCCCAGGACATAGGCCTCAAGAAATACCTCAAACTGATCTTTTTCCACCACCATGTCGCCGACGGTAGTGCCGCCCCAGATGTGCAGGCCGCTGATTTGTTCGGCCAGCACACGATAGGCATCCAGCCGGGCGGCGCGCATTGCCATGAGCTTGCGCTGTCCTTCCGGATAATATTTCTTCGGCGGCGACCCGTAACCGCGAGCAAGCACCGTGATGGTTTCCAGCCTGTCACTACCATCATCGGAGTAATAGGGTGAATCGGTCGTCATTGTCTGGCCACTTTTGCCGCCCTTGTCTGAGCCTGCCAATACAGGTTTATTATTCTGGCAAGCGCTCAACACCGTCGCTATCACCAACAGTAGAATCACCTTAAACAATCTGGTTTGCATAGCCTCTCCCGGAATATTCTTCAAAGTCGACAATTCACCCGGCCGCCCGGCAAGTTATTGCCTATTTGCGCCGCTCACCGGCAATCCACCGCCCTATGTATACTTCATTCAACAGTACATATCCTGTTTGTCATTGCATTATGGCGCTATCATGCAACTACTGTTCCAGATAATCCTGGCGTCGCAGCCAAGATGTAGTGTGGATAAGCGATACGACTGCATCCATGCAGTCGTATCGCTTATCCACACTACATCAACATCACTTTTGGGACCGCTCAAGTAAGTGCCATTCGGGCCTGGTATAAGATTTGCATTTTATGACAAGTAATCCCAATCGGAACAACGGCCATGATGCATAAAAAATTCCGCTTTATCTGTATGGCGATGTTGTCAGCGCTGATGATCAATCATGCGCATGCCTTGCAACGCCTGGAAAGCTGCTATGACCAGCTGGGGCTGGAGCAACCTCAATCCGGCGAGCGAAGAATCCTCTACCTCTTCATCGATCAGACCATGCCGATCACGGGGGCCATGCAAAACAGCGTCTATTCCCTGCTTTCGGACTGGAATCGCAGCGGCGATGCAATCAAGATCGCCCGTTTTTCCGCCAACACCAAAGGTCAGTTTACCGAACTGGTTTATGACGCTGTCATGGATGTACAGCCCTCCGAGGAATATCTCTATCACCTGCGCGACCAGGATCACGACAACCTGCTGTCCTGCCTCACCAGACGTCAGGAGCAGTACACCAGCTCATTTCAGGACGCTTTTAA
>MGXL01000054.1:0-605 GCA_001801365.1 Gammaproteobacteria bacterium RBG_16_57_12
GCGAACTGATCGCCGCCAGCGCTGCCACCAAGGGCCTGGACAAGGATCCGGGGTTTCTGCAGACCATCGACAGCATCCGGCTGAATCTGCTGGCCGGCTATGCCCTGCAAAAAGAAGCCAGCTCTTTCAGCCAACCCACCGAAGAGGAGTTGCAGCAGGAATATGCGCAGGCTGTCAGTCCCGAACCCGTACTGGAGTACAAGGCACAGCACATACTGCGGGAAACTGAACAACAGGCCCAGGATCTGATCAATGAGCTGGATAAGGGCGCTGACTTCGACACGCTGGCCAAGGGAAGCTCTGATGATCACATGGCAGCCCACGGGACTGATCTGGGCTGGTTTCGCGCCGAAGACATGCCCCCGGCGTTCTCGGCGGCTCTAGCCACCCTGACGAAAGGCGGCTATACCAAGACGCCGGTACCGTCCGACTATGGCTGGCATGTGATAAGGCTGGAGGATACCCGTAACGCGCCACCCGTCGAATTCGAGAGCATCAAGGAACAGCTTGCGACCGCGGTGATCAATAAGCGCGTACAGGCCTATGTCAAGAGCCTGCGTGACCAGGCCAAGATTGAAATCAAATAATGATCGCAAGCTAGGGTC
>MGXL01000054.1:632-4805 GCA_001801365.1 Gammaproteobacteria bacterium RBG_16_57_12
GCCGGGATTATTCATGAATAATCCCGGCTGGGCTCCCACCGTACACTCTTCGCTTTGCCGCTCAGGCTGATGTAGTATCTTGTTATCACTACTCATCCAGTGCATGAGCCCGCCATGAGCGCCTTTGTCATTCGCATGCTGGTTGTGCCCGTGTTATGGGTATTGCTGATCGGCGCATCCCCGAACATTGCCTTTCCAGACACCGTAACCATCCACGAACATCCAAAGATCGGCCTGGTACTGGGGGGTGGGGGCGCCCGGGGCGCCGCCCATGTCGGCGTGCTCAAAGTGCTGGAGGCCAATCATATCCCGATCGATTACATCGTGGGGACCAGCATGGGCGCCATTATCGGCGGGCTGTACGCCGCCGGCCTGTCTCCCGAGACGATCGAGGCGCAACTGCAAACCATCGACTGGACGGCCGTGTTGCGTGACAAACCCTCCCGCAGTGAAATGGCCTTTCCCCTCAAGTGGATGGAATATGATTTCCCGGTCAAGCTGGAAGCCGGTTATCGTCAGGGCCGGATTCTGTTCCCGCGCGGCCTCATCGCCGGCCAGCAACTCGGCATCATCCTCGAAACCCTGGCCTTCCCCCGCAGCCATATCAAGGATTTTGACCAATTACCGATTCCCTTTCGTGCCGTTGCCACTGATATGGAGACTGGGGAGATGGTGGTACTCGATCATGGCAATCTGCCGGCGGCCATGCGCGCCAGCGTGTCCGTGCCCGGCGCCTTTGCCCCGGAAGAAATCGATGGCCGCCTGTTGGTGGATGGCGGTTTGGTCAATGAAGTTCCCATCGATGTGGCGCGGCAGCTGGGCGCCGATATTTTGATTGTGGTGAATGTCGGCGCACCGCTGATTGAGCGGAGCGGGCTCGCTTCGCTGGTCGGGACATCGGCACAGGTACTGCGCATCATGACACGTAAAAATACCGCCGAACAATTGGCCAGCCTGTCGCCAAAGGACATACTGATCACGCCGGACCTGCAGCTGGTGGGCTCAACGGAATTTGTTAAAGCCCGCGAGGCCATTCACAGCGGTGAAATGGCCGCTTACAGCATGCTCCCGGCCCTGCAGCAACTGTCGATCAGTGAAATCGATTACCGCGCTTTTCTCGACAGGCAGCGTGCACCATCACAACCCCCGCCCGTCATGTATTTTGTGCATCTGCATAATGCATCGCCGGTCGCCGACGAAATCATCAACCGGCAATTGCACATTCCGCTGAACCAGCCCCTCGACCTGGATGTATTACAGCAGGACCTGAACCGGCTCTACGGCATGGGCGACTTTGAGCGGGTCACGTTTGTGCACGATGAAACACATGGCCGGCATGGTCTGCAGATCAACGCGCAGCGAAAACCCTGGGGGCCTCATTATCTGCGCCTGGCGTTGGATGCCAGTGATGACTTCAGCGGCGGCAGCACCTACAACGTCATGCTGGGTATCACTTCAACCCGGCTGAATCCGCTGGGTGCGGAATGGCGCAATAAAATCCAGACCGGGGCAACACGCCTCATCAGTACGGAATTCTATCAACCCTTTGATTACAACAGTCGTTACTTCATCTCACCGCGCATTGCCATCGAGAATAAGATATCCGATGTCTATGAAGATGATCACCGGATTGCACAATATCAGGCGACCTCCTACAGCTCAGGCCTGGACTGGGGTGTGGTGTTTGACAACAGCACTGAACTGCGGATCGGTATGTTACGTGACAGAATCGAGGCTGGGCCACGGGTAGGTGCCGCCGACCTACCACAGTATGACATTGAACAAGGGGCAATCTTGACACGCTTGACCTATGACCGGCTCGATAATATCAATTTTCCGCGCCACGGCGCCTTCGCCCGGCTGGAATGGTTCGGTGCACGTGATGGCCTGGGCGCCGATGTCTCTTATGACAAATTGACAACTGAAATCAATAAGCCAGTCACATACACGCATTATACGGTATTGAGCAGCCTTAGAATTGGCTCATCCCTGGGCAGCCCCTTACCCTTTTATGATGAGTTTTCTCTGGGCGGGTTTCTCTCGCTCTCGGGCATGCAGCGTGGACAACTGACTGGGCAGCGCATGGCCTTGGGAAGGATGATGTTCTATCGTCAAACTCGTAATCCGTCTAGTATACGTTTTGCCGAAGCGTTCTACCTGGGAGGCTCTCTGGAACTCGGCGGCGTCTGGGAAAACAACAGTGAGCTTACCCTGCAAACCATGAATCTGGCCGGCAGCCTGCTAGCCGGCGCCGATACCGTGATCGGCCCGCTATATCTTGCGTATGGATACACACAGGGCGGGCATCATGCCGCGTATCTTTATTTAGGCCGGGTATTCTGAGGAATCATGACCACGATCAGGCAGCTGTTGCCGCGCACCGTCATTATTTTCGGCCTTGTTTCACTGCTCAATGACGCGGCCAGTGAAATGATCGCACCCCTGTTGCCCCTGTTTCTCACGGCGACACTGGGTGCCGGACCCATGGTGGTCGGCCTGATCGAGGGTGTTGCCGAGGCTACCGCCAGCCTGCTCAAGCTGGTCTCCGGCTGGCTGGCCGATCGAGGCTGGAATCCCAAGCGCATGGTGCTCGGCGGCTATCTGTTATCCAATATCACCCGACCGCTCATTGGCCTCGCCTTCAGCTGGTCATGGGTGTTGGTGCTGCGCTTTTCCGACCGTATCGGCAAGGGTCTGCGCACCTCGCCGCGTGATGCCCTGATCGCCGCCGCCGTTGATGAGACCGTACGCGGCCGCGCCTTCGGTTTTCATCGCGCCATGGACCATGCCGGCGCCGTCATCGGTCCCGTGATCGCCTTTTTCTTATTGCAGACCGGCATGGATTTGCGCACGGTGTTCCTCATCTCCATTATTCCCGGCGTGATCACCATTATCCTGTTGAGCGCCGGCCTACCGGACAGCCCGGTGGTGATCCCGGTCAACAACCGCCCGCGTCTGGACTGGCGTTCTCTTGACCCGAAGTTGCGCAATCTGATCCTGGCGGCAGGCTGTCTGGCCTTTGCGGCGGCGCCCGAGGTGTTTCTGGTGCTGTGGGCGCAGTCACATGGACTGGAGATTGTCTGGATACCGCTGCTCTGGGCGGCCGCCCATCTGGTAAAAATGCTGATATCCATTCCCATGGGCCACTTGTCCGACCGATATGGGCGCACACCGATTGTAATCGGTGGCTGGAGTGCGCGGATCATCCTGCTGATACTATTGGCGATCATTAATGACGGCCAGCTTCTGATCTGGATATTTTTCCTGGCCTATGCCGCCGCGATAGCCTCCACCGAAGGCGCAGAGCGCGCCATGATCGGCGACCTGGCCCCGCGGGATCAGCAGGGCACCGCCTTCGGGCTCTATCATATGCTCAGCGGTATCCTCGCCCTGCCGGGAGCCCTGCTGTTCGGTGCCCTGTGGCAGTGGTTTGGCATGTCAGCCGCCTATCTCTGTGCCGCCGCACTCACTACCCTGATGGTAGGCTTTTTATTGCGCCAAAATTCATTCCGCTGAAATACTTGCTTGATGCGTTATTTTCCACAGAACCTGAACCTTAAGGCCTGCTTAAGGTCCATGATGTCTAATTAGTTCTGTGGATAATCTCGAGGATACAGCTTGACACTGGTTTTAGGACGCAGCCGCTTGATGATCGCCGTTGTCGCGATCGTGCTGGTGGTCTTTACCCTCACGCGGGTGGTCCTGGCCGCCCTGTCGGTGGATGTGGCCGACCTGACGGCCATGGCGCTGCTGGCGGTCTTTTTCAAAGGGCTGTTCTACGACCTCGCCTACCTCGCCTACGCCGTGATACCCGCAGCGCTCTATATGACCCTGATGCCGGAACGCTTCTGGCATCGCCCCTGGCATAAAATTGTCCTGCACCTGTTTTGTTTTGCCGTGCTGTATCTCTACCTGTTCACGGCCTTGGCGGAATGGCTGTTCTGGCAGGAATTCAATGTCCGCTTCAATTTCATCTCCGTCGATTATCTGGTGTACCGGCGTGAAGTCATGAACAATATCCAGGAATCCTACCCGGTTCCCCTGCTGCTCTCGATCATTTTCATCATCGCCTTGATGCTCTATGCCGCCTGCTTCAAATTGATCCAGGCCAGCCTGCTGGCCAGGGAGCCGTTGCTGTCCCGTGCGGCAAAACTGGCCGGACATATCACCCTG
>MGXL01000054.1:4863-5105 GCA_001801365.1 Gammaproteobacteria bacterium RBG_16_57_12
GTGCAGAACGAACTGGGCAGCAACGGTCCCTATCAATTTTTTGCGGCCTTTCGCAACAACGAGCTCGACTACCAGATGTTTTATCCCTCCATGGCCAAAGAAGAGTTAGGACCGGTCCTGCGCCGGGAAATCGCACAGGAAGGGATCACGTTTGTCTCCGATAACCCCGTTAGCATACTGCGCGATGTGGACAATCCAGGCCCGGAGCACCACTACAATATCATGCTGATCATGGTGGAGAG
>MGXL01000055.1:0-10701 GCA_001801365.1 Gammaproteobacteria bacterium RBG_16_57_12
GATCGGCGGCTTGCGCTTGCTGAATTTCTTCTTATCTTCCTTGACCACTTCGTGCCGTTCACGCCGGGCGCGCCAGCCCTGCACGGTATCGAGCAGCCTGTCCCATTGCACACGGGAAGCATTGATCAGACGCAGGGTTTGGCGGCCGGTGACATCCATCAGCCATAACCAGGACAGCCCGGTAAACAGGGTGACGCCGGTAAGAAACAGCGCCAGAAGAAATAAGGTGGCGCCCAGAAAACTGAAGGCCGCCTGCAGGCCATTGCCGACCACGTTGCCGAGTATCCCCCCGGGGCCTTGCGGCAAACCACCGTGTGTAAAATGCAGATAGGCCAGCCCGGTGCCGGCGAGTACCGTCAGAAGGAATCCCAGCACTCGTATGCCCACGGGATGCCAGTCCAGGGCATGATCCTCGCGGCGGCCGCGGAACACCATCCAGCCGAAATATCCCACCATGACCGGGAATAAAAAGGCCATATGGCCAAACAGGGACTGGGCGATATCGGCGAACCAGGCCCCGACCACCCCGCCGGAATTGTTGATCTGGGTATGGGCGCCGCTGCTGGACCAGCCGGGATCACCCGCGTCATAGGTTGCCAGGGCGATAAGCAGGTAGATCGCAATGGCGCCGAAGATGAACAAGGCCCCTTCGCGTAATCCCCGGGTGAGGTGGGGACCGATCACGGCGGGCTTGTCGGACTTACGGAATGCTTGGGCCAAATCCTGTTCCTTCCAGGGTGATTCGATAAACGAAAGTCTATCACAAATACCGGAGCAGGGCCGGATGCACCACCTCGCCGCGCTGGATGTTGATCCCTTTCTGCAAGGCCGTCTGCGCCTCCCAGCCCGGTTCGGCCAGTTGCAGCACATAGGGCAGCAGGGCCGCAGACAGGGCCTGGGAGGCCGTGCGCGGCACCGCGCCGGGCATATTAGTCACCGCGAAGTGCACCACTCCTTCCCAGACATAGGTGGGATCGGCATAGGTGGTGGGGCGGGTGGTTTCGATGCAACCGCCCTGATCCACCGAGATATCGACGATCACACTGCCCTGGCGCATCTGGCGCACCGTCCCGGCGTCCACCAGATGCGGGGCCTTTTCGCCCACCACCAGCACCGCACCGATCAGGAGATCGCAGTCCAGCACCGCCTGGCGCAGACTGTCGGCGAAGGGATAGAGGGCCGTGACATTGTTGCCCAGGGCGCGCATCCGCGCCAGCTTGTCCCGGTCACGATCAAATACCGTCACCCGGGCCCCCAGTGCCGCCGCCACCTCTGCGGCATTGCCGCCGGCCACACCGGCCCCCAGCACCACCACATGGCCGCGCTCTGTGGCAGGCAGCCCCCCGAGCAACAATCCCCGCCCACCCTGCGGCCGGTGCAGCAGATGCGCACCCACCTGGGCGGCGATACGCCCGGCGATATCGCTCATGGGCGCCAGCAGGGGCAATTGACCGCGCTCTTCCACCGTCTCAAAGGCCACGGCGGTCAGGCCGATCTTGCACAGGGCCCGCAGCAGGGGCAGCTCGGCGGCCAGATGCAGATAGGAAAACAGCAGATGGCCTTTATGCATCAGGGCCAGTTCCTGCGGCTGGGGCTCCTTGACCTTGACGATCAGCTCAACGCATTCATACAAGCGGGCCGCATCCGGGGTAATCCTGATCCCCAATCTCAAGTAGCTGTCATCGGGATAGCCGCTCGACACGCCGGCATCGTGCTCCACATAGACTTCGTGCCCATGCCTGACCAGTTCGGCCGCCGCTTCCGGGATCAAGGCCACCCGGCCTTCGAGGGTCTTTACTTCTCTGGGAATTCCAATGCGCATACATTTGATCCTTTACCCTGATTGATGCATTACGTACTATTGAATACTACGTTCAGTTTTCTGCCTCGGAGTGTACCACATGAGCAAAACCAGACATTGTCGCCTGTTGATCCTGGGCTCGGGCCCGGCAGGTTATACCGCCGCCGTGTACGCGGCGCGCGCCAATCTGAAACCGGTATTGATCACCGGCCTGCAACAGGGCGGCCAATTGACCACCACCACCGAGGTCGACAACTGGCCGGGGGACACGGCGGGGGTCCAGGGTCCGGAGCTGATGGAGCGCATGCTCAAACACGCCGAGCGCTTCGGCACGGAAATCATCTTCGATCATATCAACCAGGCCGATCTCAAGGCACGGCCGTTCCGCCTTACCGGCGATAGCGGCGTGTATACCTGCGACGCCCTGATCATCGCCACCGGCGCCTCGGCCAAATACCTCGGCCTGCCTTCGGAAGAGGCCTTCAAGGGCCGCGGCGTCTCGGCCTGCGCCACCTGCGACGGCTTTTTCTATCGCAATCAGGCCGTCGCCGTGATCGGTGGCGGCAATTCCGCCGTGGAGGAGGCCCTGTATCTGAGCAATATCGCGGCCAGCGTGACGCTGGTGCACCGGCGGGACAAGCTGAAATCGGAAAAGATTCTGATCGATCAACTGATGGAAAAATCGCGGACCGGCAATATCAAGCTCGTGTGGAATCATGCCCCGGATGAAATACTGGGGGACAACAGCGGCGTCACAGGCATACGCGTCAAAAGCACCCTGGACGGTACGACCCGGGAGATTCCCGTGATGGGGGTATTTATTGCCATAGGTCACTCGCCCAACACCAGCCTGTTCGAAGGCCAGCTGGAGATGGATCATGGTTATCTTAAGGTGCGCGGCGGCGCGCAGGGCAATGCCACGGCCACCAATATCACCGGGGTGTTCGCCGCGGGTGACGTGGCCGATCATATCTACCGTCAGGCGATTACCTCAGCCGGCACCGGCTGCATGGCGGCGCTGGATGCCGAGCGTTATCTGGATAATCTCAAATAAGCTGTCCGGACCCTGCCCGGCTGGCCGGCGTGCGCCATGACCCGTTCAGAGCAACCGTCGGCCCCCTTTTTTCTGCATGCGCAGGACACCTCTTTTCCGGATCCGGCCCTGGCGCTGCACGACCCCAATGGCCTGCTGGCCATCGGTGGCGACTTGTCGCCTCAACGGTTGCTGGCGGCCTATCGCCTGGGCATCTTCCCCTGGTTCAGCCACGACCAGCCCATCCTGTGGTGGGCGCCCGATCCCCGCGTGGTGCTGTATCCCGGGCATCTGCGCATCAACCGCAGCCTGCACAAAACCCTGAACAAAGGCCTGTACCGCATCACCTTCGACCAGGCCTTCGCTCGCGTGGTCAGCGAGTGCGCCGGCCCGCGCCGGGGCGCCGAGGGCACCTGGATCACGCCAGAAATGCAGCGGGCCTATCAGCGGCTGCACGCCCTGGGTCACGCCCATTCGGTGGAAGTCTGGCAGGGCGATGAGCTGGTCGGTGGCTTGTATGGCGTCACCGTCGGCGCGGTATTTTGCGGGGAATCCATGTTCAGCCACCAATCCGATGCCTCCAAGGTGGCCCTGGTGACGCTGGCTGGCGAGTTGCAAAGCCGGGGTTACCTCGCTATCGATTGTCAGATGTATACGCACCATCTCGCCACGCTGGGCGCTGAGGAAATCCCCCGCGCCCGGTTCATGGCATTACTGCAACATCCGGCACCCGCCATGCCCTGGCCCGGTACCCCGGCATGACCAACCCGGCCGACCTCGACGACCTGCTGCTGTATCTCAGCGCACCGCATCCCTGCGGCTATTTCCCGGACCGGCTGGCCACTACCCTGATCGTGGACCCGCAGGCTGACATGTCTTCCGCCCTGTACAGCCAACTGTCCGAACAGGGATTTCGCCGCAGCGGCAATAGTGTGTACCGCCCGCATTGCCTCCATTGCCAGGCCTGCATCCCCTGCCGGCTCGACGTCCACGCCTTTGCGCCCACGCGCGGCCAGCGGCGTATCTGGAATAAAAACCGCGATCTGGTCGCCCGCTCGACATATCAGCCCGATCTGGCGGAACATCACGCCCTATTCCAGCGATATATACAGGCCCGCCACGCCGGCGGGGCGATGGACGCCCCGGAGGAGAACCCTGCGCTGGAATTCCTGACCAGCCGCTGGTCCGATACGGAATTCCATGAATGGCGCCTTGATGACACCCTGATTGCGGCGGCGGTAACCGATCGCCTCGAGGATGGCCTGTCGGCGGTATACACCTATTTTGCCCCGGAGCAGCAGGCACGCAGCCTGGGGGTCTACGCCATACTCCGGGAAATCCACCTGGCCGCGGAACGGCAACTCACTTGGCTCTACCTGGGCTACTGGATACGGGATTGCGCCAAGATGTCGTACAAAAGCCAGTATCAACCCCTGCAGATCTTGCAACACAACCACTGGCAGGATTTCGCGCATTTCCCATTCGCTAAAGAGGCCAGCGGGGCTGTCGATAACCCATCTGAAAGGTGAGCTTGAGCAGCCTTCGGAACAACTGTCCAGCGAACTTTGCCGTCCGGCAAGAAGGAGTGAGACATGTTGAGCTATATCTACCGCATCGCCTGCCATTTCGAACACAGTCATGGCATCCGCCCCAACCTTCTGTATCTGAACCAAATTCATCTGCATCATCTGAAGGAGCAACTGGAGGAAATCGAAAGCCTGGATGAAATGGCTAAGCTGCTCGGGATGGAAATCATCGTCACCAGCGAGGCCATACATCCGCACGTCGCTGCCGCCAACCTGCACCAGCGGCCGGCCATGGCGATGTAAGTGACATTATCCCTTTGCTATTCTTCCGGATAACCGCGGCATCATCAGTTCAGGATGCCAGTGATATCAAGCCGTTATTCCCCGCCATCTCACCCTGTAAAACCTTTGCAAAAACTCTGATTTCGAGGCATCATTACGCCTCTCGCAACCTGTTCGACCCGCATCCGGCATGGATTACCGCCTCTGGCGGACCCGGGAAGGATGGTAGTTGCGGGGCATCAGTTGGTAACAGGAACGGAGCGGAATGGCTAAAGAAGATCATATCGAGATGGAAGGCACGGTCACCGAGACCCTGCCGAACACCATGTTTCGTGTACAGCTGGATAACGGCCACGTGGTAACGGCACGGATTTCCGGCAAAATGCGCAAGAACTACATTCGTATTCTCACCGGGGATAAGGTAACCGTGGAATTGACGCCTTATGACCTGAGCAAGGGCCGGATCATCTTTCGCGCCCGATAGCAGCACACACCAGCCAGGGAGCCTGTCGGACTGGTGTGGAAACCTCAATGGGCCGTTGCGGGCTCTTTCACTTCGATCTTGAATACCAGTTCGTCGTTCTGCGCGCTGATGGTCACATGGCCACCGCCCGCCGCCAGCTCACCGAACAGCAGCTTATCGGCCAGCGGCCGTTTGATACGCTCCTGAATGACACGGGCCATGGGCCGCGCACCCATCAGCGGATCAAAGCCATGCCTGGCCAGCCAGTTGCGCGCTGTGCTATCCACATCGAGGGTGACCTTCTTTTCAAGCAGCTTGGTTTCCAGTTCGACAATGAACTTGTCGACCACGCAGCTGATGGTCTTTTCATCCAGCGGATTGAACTGGATAACGGCGTCCAGACGGTTGCGGAATTCCGGTGAAAAGCTGCGCTTGATCACCTCGCCCGCATCGGCGCTGTGATCCTGGGCGGTGAATCCGATGGAACGTCGGCTTAATTGATCCGCCCCGGCATTGGTGGTCATGATGAGGATGACATTGCGAAAATCTGCCTTGCGGCCGTTGGTGTCGGTCAGGGTGCCGTGGTCCATCACCTGCAACAGCAGGTTGAAGACATCGGGATGCGCCTTCTCGATTTCATCGAGCAGCACCACGGAGTGGGGATGCTTCAATACCGCCTCGGTCAACAGCCCGCCCTGATCGTAACCCACATAGCCGGGCGGCGCGCCGATCAGACGTGAGACGGTGTGGCGCTCCATGTATTCGGACATATCGATACGTATCAATTCGATGCCCATCTGATTGGCAAGCTGGCGGGTGGCCTCGGTCTTGCCCACGCCGGTCGGTCCGGCAAACAGGAAACTGCCGATGGGCTTGCTGTCGTTGCCAAGGCCGGAACGCGCCATCTTGATGGTGGTTGCCAGGGTTTCGATGACATGATCCTGGCCAAAGATGACCAGCTTGAGATCGCGCTCCAGATTGCGCAGCGTTTCCATATCGGAGCTGGAGACATTCTTGGTCGGGATGCGGGCCATCTTGGCCACCACTTCCTCGATTTCCCTGACACCGATGGTTTTCTTGCGCCTGGTTACCGGCAGCATTCGCTGGCTGGCGCCGGCCTCGTCGATCACATCCACCGCCTTGTCGGGCAGATGGCGGTCATTGATAAAGCGTGCCGACAGCTCGACGGCACTGCGCAGCGCGCCATGGGTAAACCGCACGCCATGGTGGTCTTCAAAGCGTGATTTCAGGCCTTCCAGTATTTGCACGGTTTCATCGACCGAGGGTTCGCTGATATCTATTTTCTGGAAGCGGCGGGCCAGTGCGCGGTCCTTTTCAAAAATGCCGCGGTATTCCTGATAGGTGGTGGAGCCGATACACTTCAGCTCACCGGATGCCAGCGCAGGCTTGATCAGATTGGAGGCGTCCATGGCGCCGCCCGATGCGGAACCCGCACCGATGATGGTATGGATTTCATCAATAAACATGATGGCGCCCGGCTCTTTTTCGATCTGTGCCAGTACCGCCTTGAAGCGTTTTTCAAAGTCGCCACGATATTTGGTTCCCGCAACCAGTGCGCCCATATCCAAGGCATAGATGGTGGCCTTGGCCAACACTTCCGGCACTTCGCCGTCAACAATCTTCTTGGCCAGGCCTTCGGCAATGGCGGTCTTGCCCACCCCGGCCTCGCCTACCAGCAGGGGATTGTTCTTGCGCCGGCGGCACAGGATTTGAATGGTGCGCTCCAGTTCGAGCTTGCGGCCGATCAGCGGATCGATCTTGCCGCGCAAGGCCCGCAGGTTCAGATTGGCGGCATACAGCTCGAGCGGGCTCTTGCTGGCTTCGCTGCCGCCTTCTTCATCATGATGGGGGGTGAGATTTTCGCTTTCGCCTTCCTCCGGCACCTTGGAGATGCCATGTGAAATATAATTCAGCATATCCAAGCGTGTGACATTCTGCTTGTGCAGGAAATAGGTAGCCTGGGATTCCTGCTCGCTGAAGATGGCCACCAGCACATTGGCGCCGCTGACCTCTTTTTTGCCGGCTGCCTGCACCTGTAATACGGCGCGCTGCAATACCCGCTGGAATCCCAGCGTGGGCTGTATCTCGCGGTCGTCATTGGCCGGGATCGAGGGAGTGGTTTCGGACAGGAACCGGGTGATATCCCGCTTGAGTTTCTTTTCATCGGCACCGCAGGCCCGCAAGGCGGCAGAAGCAGAGGGATTGTCCAGCAAGGCCAACAACAAATGCTCTACCGTCATGAACTCATGGCGCTGTTCTCTTGCCACCTGATACGCTTCGTTGAGCGTGAGTTCCAGTTCCCTGCTTATCATTACTACACCTCTACTCGGTTACGACTCGTCGGCTTCCATTACACATAGCAGTGGATACTTGTTCTGCCGCGAATAATTGTTGACCTGAGCGACTTTGGTCTCGGCCACATCCCGGCTGTACACTCCACACAAACCTCTTCCCTGAGTATGAACATTCAGCATGATTCGCGTCGCATTTTCCCTGCTCATGAAGAAGAATTTCTCCAGCACATGCACCACGAAATCCATGGGTGTATAGTCGTCATTCAAGAGAATTACTTTATACATTGGAGGCCGTTTAATTTCCGGCTCCGCCTCCTTGACAGCCACCCCGCTTTCACGCTCGATTTGGTTCTCTTGGCTCATAGTTCCGTCCGCCTCCAGACCTGTTATTAGACATCAGACTGGTTAAACACGTTCACCCCAAAAATACCATGCATTTCATGATCATATTAAGGGTCATCTGTTGTGATTTTACTTGACTCGCGACTGACAACGTACCAAAGTTTTGTTGTCGGGTAAGCGTCTGGGATGTTCAGACATGCCAGGGACTGTCCCGGCTCATACAATAACAGTGCTAACGCATTAATGGGAGGATGGATGTCTTATGCCGTTAGGAACAGTTAAATGGTTCAGTAATTCCAAGGGGTACGGCTTTATCGAACCGGCACAGGGGGGCGGTGATGTATTCGCTCATTTTTCATCCATAGAGATGGACGGTTACAAGACCCTGAAACAGGGGCAGGCCGTTGAATTCGACTGTATCGAGGGCCCCAAGGGGCTACAGGCTACCCAGATACGGATCGCCTCAATGCCCGCAGAAGCGGCAAGCCTTACCACCAATTAAAGACGACCACCGGGGCGCCATACCGGCGCCCTTGTTTTCTGATGCCATCACATCTGTTTGATGATTGCATCACCGAAGCCCGAGCAGCTCAGCAGGGTGGCTCCGTCCATGATGCGCTCCAGGTCATAGGTTACGGTCTTGGCCTTGATGGTCCGTGCAATCCCCCTGACGATCAGATCGGCCGCCTCGGTCCAGCCCATGTGACGCAACATCATTTCGCCGGATAGTATGATCGAGCCGGGATTGACCCTGTCCTGGCCGGCATATTTGGGCGCGGTGCCATGGGTGGCCTCGAACATGGCCACCGAGTCGGACAGATTGGCGCCGGGAGCAATCCCTATGCCGCCCACCTGAGCCGCCAGGGCATCGGAAATATAATCGCCGTTGAGGTTGAGCGTGGCGATCACATCATATTCTTCGGGGCGCAGCAGGATCTGCTGCAAAAAGGCATCGGCGATCACATCCTTGACGATGATCTCGCGGCCACTCGTAGGATTACGAAAGCTGCACCAGGGACCACCGTTGATCTCCTGGGCGCCGAATTCCTCCCTGGCCAGCTCATAACCCCAGGTCTTGAAGGCCCCCTCGGTGAATTTCATGATGTTACCCTTGTGCACCAGGGTCACGGAGGCGCGATCGTTGTCGACGGCATATTGCAGCGCCTTGCGCACCAGGCGTTTGGTGCCTTCGCTGGACACCGGCTTGATGCCGATGCCCGAGGTGGCCGGAAAGCGGATTTTTTTCACGCCCATCTGGTTCTGCAGAAAATCGATGAGCTTTTTCGCCTCCGCCGATCCGGCCGGCCACTCGATACCCGCGTAGATATCTTCCGAATTCTCGCGAAAGATCACCATATCGGTCTTTTCCGGCGTCTTCAGCGGACTGGGCGTGCCATCGTAATAGCGCACCGGCCGCTGACATACGTACAGATCCAGTTCCTGGCGCAGGGCCACGTTCAGAGAGCGGATCCCGCCCCCCACCGGCGTGGTCAGCGGACCTTTAATGGATACCACAAAGTCGCGCACCGCCTGCAGGGTTTCATTCGGCAGCCAGGTATTTCCTCCGTAGAGTTTATTGGCCTTTTCGCCGGCATAGACCTCCATCCAGGCAATGGCGCGCGCGCCGCCATAGGCCTTTTGTACTGCCGCATCGATCACCTTGCGCATCACCGGCGTGATGTCGACGCCGATGCCATCCCCTTCGATGAACGGTATGACGGGGTTGGCGGGAACTTGCAGCGACCCATCGGCCTTGACCGTGATTTTCGCGCCCTTGACCGGCACCTTGATCTTTTCGTAGCTCATTGACACTCACACCTATACGTTCCGATAATGCCGGTCATCGCTCCCGCCATCCCTGGCTCCCGCGAACTGCGTATGTCCTGCACGCCATTCTAGCATCTTTGCATTCCGGACATGTAGCCGGCGCCATGACTCGTGAAAAACGCTTCTTTTTGATGTCAATCAATTTTTCATCATGGCAATGCTGCTATTTTTACGGCGCTGAAAATATTGCATTCATCCTGGCCGGGCGTTACCCTGCGGTAAAATTTCTTTCTTTTGGTTGATCTCCTGTGGAATTAATCTGCCCCGCCGGCAACTTGCCGTCACTCAAGGCCGCCGTTGATAACGGGGCGGACGCCGTCTATACGGGATTCAAGGATGACACCAACGCGCGCCATTTTGCCGGCCTGAATTTCGATGCCACGACGATCGCCAAAGGCATCGAATATGCGCACCAGCGCCGGGTGAAGGTGTTTCTGGCCATCAATACCTATCCGCAACCCAATGGCTGGCATCGCTGGCAGTCGGCCGTGGATCAGGCCGCCGATCTGGGCGTGGACACCTTGATTCTGGCAGATATCGGGGTGCTGGACTATGCCGCCAGACGCTGGCCCAACCTGCCTCTGCACCTGTCCGTCCAGGCATCGGCGACCAGTTATGAGGCCATCCGCTTCTACCATGAATGTTTTGGCGTGCGCCGCGTGGTATTGCCGCGGGTATTGTCGCTGACGCAGGTCCGTCATGTGGTGGAACACAGCCCGGTCGAAATCGAAGTTTTCGGATTCGGCAGCTTATGCGTGATGGTGGAAGGCCGCTGCGCCCTGTCTTCCTTCGCCACCGGCGAGTCCCCCAACAATTGTGGCGCCTGCTCCCCGGCCAAGGCCGTCCAGTGGCAGGAAACCCCCCAGGGCATGGAAACCCGCTTGGGCGGGCTGCTGGTCGACCGTTTCGCCAGGGATGCCCGAGCCGGGGATCCGACCATCTGCAAGGGCCGCTACAATGCCCATGGCAAAACCTATTACGCCATCGAGGAGCCCACCAGCCTCAACACCCTGGCGATCTTGCCGGATCTGCAGGCGATGGGCGTTGCCGCCATCAAGATCGAAGGCCGTCAGCGTAGCCCGGCTTATGTCAAGCAGGTGACGCGGGTATGG
>MGXL01000055.1:10900-19452 GCA_001801365.1 Gammaproteobacteria bacterium RBG_16_57_12
GCAGACGCCCGTGGATATCATCTATCTGGGTGAAACTATCTGCAGCAAGCGCCGCGCCCTGCGCACCCAGGAGTGGATGGAGCTGGCCGAAGAACTTGCGGCAGCCGGCAAGCAGGTTGTGCTTTCCACGCTGGCGCTGCTCGAGGCGGAATCAGAGATCATTACACTGCGCAAGATCTGCGCTAACGGACATCTCATGGTGGAAGCCAACGACATGTCGGCCGTACATCTGTTGTCCGGTAAAGTGCCGTTTGTGGCCGGACCCACCATCAATATTTACAACGACCGCACCCTGAAATTCCTGGCCGGGCTCGGCATGCGCCGCTGGGTGATGCCGGTCGAGCTTTCTCAGGAGACGCTGGCTGATCTGCAGCGCACCCGCCCGCCCGGCGTGGAAACGGAGGTGCATGCATTTGGGCGCATGCCGCTGGCCATATCGGCGCGCTGCTTTACGGCGCACAGCCTGGATCTCCCCAAGGATGACTGCCAGTTACGTTGCCTGGATTACCCGGAAGGCATAGCTCTGACCACGCAGGAAAATGAACCGTTCCTGACCATCAACGGCGTACAGCTTCAGTCGGCGCAAAGTTATAACCTGCTGACGGAACTGGGCACGCTCGGGGAGATGGGTATCGATGTATTACGCATTATTCCGCAGCGGGAGCATACGGCTGACATCATCCGGTTATTTCATAACTGTATCGCAGGCCGCAGGCACCCCGATACCGCACTGGCAGAACTGCGGACCTTAACAACGGATGTACTCTGTGATGGCTATTGGCATGGTAGCCCCGGGATCGATGCTTTGCAGTCGCAGCGACTGCAGGAGATCTAGCCGCTTGCTGCTAGCCGAGCCAGCGATCCGCCACACCCGAGGCATGTTTCAGTGCCAGACGCACAGGGGCCGGGAAGGCGAGGGTATCCATTTCAATGCCGTCGAGCAGATTTTTAAGCTGCAATCCCAGTTCGGTGCTGCCCTCCAGGGATAGACGGCGCTGGAAAAACAGCGTATCGCTGTCTTCGCTGCGTGTGGCCAGCATCAGGAAATCATAAAAGTCACCGGAAATGGAGACGCCCGGCTTCCTGGCCTGCCCGGATACGACAAAGCGCCCGCGCTCCAGGACGACACACACGCTGATTCGCGCATCACGCACCCGCAGGTAGACGGGCTGACCGGTGAGAAAATCCAGTTCTCCGGAACACAGCAGCGGGGCGAAGACGCGGTTCAGCGCCAGTGCCAGCATCTGTGAATGCAGGGCCTGCGGCACCAGCGCCAGGGGCAGGGAAACGGGTTTGGGTATGGTAAATCTTTTGATTGTCATAGGGACACCTCTAAAAATTCGATCCGGCCGATGATGGCACCAAAAGCAGGCGCCTCCAGGCTAGGCACAAACGGGTAAAAAAGCGGACGACTGCATGGCTGCACGACTCCAAGGATGGAGGAGATAGAGCAACGCAGGAGCAGTTGCCGAGGAGTTAGCGGCCTGCTGAAAAACGCCATTTAATGCTATGACATTTGGTAGGATTGGCGCAACGAAAACTTTTGGGCCACGAAAACTTTTGGAATTTGAAGCCACGCGCGGAGCCGATTTAGCCAGCCGAAGCTGTTTTTGTAGCCCGGACGGGGAAGGATTTTGTAGGCTGATACCAGCTTGACTAGCGGCGGCTTTCAGGTCGATGCGGGCAACCTGATCATATAGGCTCGACCTGAGCATGTTAAACGGGCATTCTTATGACCGTTCATTCGAGACTCCAAGAGTGGTTGAGAGGATTCGAGAACCCTCAGTTTCTCTCATCCCGGATGAACAACCTGTTGAGAAGCGATAATTACTGATTATGTCCGCTGTATCTCCGCATCGTAACTACGTAATATGATAATGGATGGATGGCCGGATTTTCCGGCAAAACAACATACTCAGGAGACGATCGTGAAAAAAACAAGAATGCTTTTAATGGCGGCGGCAATAACGATGGCGGGTGCGGCGCAGGCCGCAAGCCCATCTCAGCCGCAGGTGGAATATTCCGCCGATTCTGTGATGGAGACGGCGGAGGTCTCGATGCAGGGCCATGTCTATTACACCCCGACGCGGGAGCGGCGCGAGATGGTCATGGACGGTGGGGACAAAATGATTACGATCATGCGCCATGACAAGAAGGTGGCCTGGACGCTGATGCCGGCGGAAAAGATGTACATGGAAATGAGCATTGTCCAGGCCAACACCAACACCAATGACGATCCATCGCAATACCAGATTGAACAGACCGTGGTCGGCCCGGAGACGGTCAATGGCGTGAACACGACCAAGAGCAAGATCATCATGACCGGACCCAAAGGCGAGAAGATGGGCGGCTTCATGTGGGTAACCAAGGAAAATATCATGGTCAAGATGGATGCTATTGCCATCGACAAAAAAGACAAGATGCGCATCAAGACCGAGCTGACCAATCTCAAGGTCGGCAAGCAGGATGCCGCACTGTTCGAAATCCCGTCCGGTTACACCGCGATGGGTCTGGGGGGAATGGGCAAGATGATGATGGGCGGTGACGACACAGAAAAAGATGACGACGGCAAGGAGAGCGCCGGTGGAGCCCAGGAAAAGAAGGGGTTTGGCCTGATGGATGCCATCAAACTGCTGAAATAGCCCAGGAGCGATGCCATGAAGAAAACAATAATGATGTCCATCGTGTTTGGTGTAACGGGCCTGATGGGTGCGGCGCAACCCACACTGGCCGATGGCTGTCGCACGGAAGATGAGACGACCGCTGCCGTGCAGATGAGGAAAGCCGAGGATAGCGAGCGCACCGGCAAGTTAAAGGAGGCCTATGAGTTGGCGGGCAGGATCGACTCCATGTGTCTGGCTGGCGATGGCTATAAGCGGCACGAAGCCATGCAGAAACGCATCGGCCTGCAACTGGGGCAGCAGGAGGAGAAGCAGGGGCGACTCGCCGCCGCGTTCGATTGGTACAAGAATTCGGGTAACGAGGCGGAGGCGGATCGGGTCAAGATGAAGCACGTCAATACCAGTCCGCGTGACCGCAATGTGGTGTCAGGCGCCATTGATCATTTCCGGTTCAAGAATAACGACACGCGCGTAACCGAGCTGCGCCAGTTGGCCGCGAAAAACGCTGATCTCGAGCTTGCCAACGAAGAAAAGGCCTTTGCCGCCCGCAAGGAATCGTTCGAGGAACTTGGGAATGCCAGGGACTGGTTTTACCTGGTCAGCGAAGGCGAGGCAAAGAAGGTGCGCGAACGCGCCGAACGGCGTGGCGATACTCTGCTCAAAGAAAGCACATTCCGGCATTTAGAGAATGCCAAGCGTTATTTTGGGATGGCCGAGGCAAAGTCTAAGGAGAAGGCGCTACAAGACAAAGCGATGCGGCTGGCGCAGGAACACGAGGAGAAGGGAGAAATAACACAGGCCAGGAATTTCTATGGCCTTGCCGGCGCAGGCGCCAAGGGCGATGAGCTCGAAAAACACGCCGAGGCGCAGCATAAAAAATCTGAAGAGAAACGACAGAAACAGTTCACGAAGGATCAGGATGACCTCGAAAAAGAGCTTGGGCTGTAGATATCATCAAGAAAACCGGGCTGCGCTACGCGACGGGGCAGACTGTAACATCATTCCCTGGAGTAACTGACATGAAGTTCTTTTCCTTAAAACATTGCATCGCCTGCCTGCAAGATCCAAACCCGGATAACCTGAACAACTACGCCGCCTTTCTGACTATGATCGGCGGCGAACAACTGGCCCAGCCGATTCCAGTGTCCTGTCACACGTCTAATGACGCCTTCAGAGCCCCCGAGCGGCGCCAGGGCAAGGCGCAGCGCGCAGACAATGGCCATTCCCTTGTCAAGCGCTGCAACGCCGCACTGGCGTCGCTCGGGGGCTCCCTCCGGGCGAGACGATAAGCGGCCATCTGCGGCGTTACTTGCCCTTGAGGTAGAATGGCTACCCCGGCGGGCAAGTGCCTTGCATCTGGCCGCTTCTCGTCTCGCTGAAGGCGTCATTAGACGTGTGACAGGACACTAGGATAATACTGCTCACAATAGCGGAAAGCCGAATCAACTGACATGACATTAGCCCATTACATACATACCTTTGGCCAGGCCATGCTCAAGCGGCACGGCGAGCGTATCCACAAGGTTTCCATCAACGCCGGCCTGACCTGCCCCAACCGCGACGGCAGCAAGGGCCGTGGCGGCTGCACCTTCTGCAATAATGTATCGTTCAGTCCCAATGGCCGGCAAACGCCTTCCATTGCCGAACAGATCGCGGCCGGCCAAAAGGTGATTCTCAAGCGCACCCGCGCCCGCAAGTACATCGCCTACTTTCAATCCTACACCAACACCTATACGGATCTCGCCAGCCTGCGCCAACTGTATGATCAGGCCATTAGGGCGCCCGGCGTCGTGGGTCTGTCCATCGGCACCCGCCCGGACTGTGTGCCCGACGCCGTGCTGGATCTGCTGGTGCAGTACCGGCAGCAAGGTCTCGAGGTGTGGCTGGAGCTGGGTCTGCAATCGGCCTTCGACGAAACCCTGCGGCGCATCAACCGTTGCAGCGACTTTGCCGACTATCGCCAGGCGGTGACGAAGGCCCGCGCCTTGGGCATACCGGTGTGTACGCATCTGATTATCGGTCTGCCCGGTGAAACACGCCGGCACAATATTGAAACGCTGGAGCAGGTGCTGGCGCTGGGAACCGATGGATTGAAACTGCATCCGCTGCATGTGGTGAAGGGCACCGCCCTGGCCAATGAATGGCGGCGCGGGGAATATACGCCGCTGGCGCTCGACGAGTATGTATCGATTGTCGCGGACCTGATCGGCATGGCGCCGCCTGACATGATTTATCACCGGCTGACCGGCACGGCCTCCGCCGATATCCTGCTGGCCCCGGCGTGGTGCGAAAAGAAATGGCTGGTGCTGAACAGTATCGAGGCAGAGTTGCGTCGGCGCAGTCATTTTTCCGGAATCAGTCCGGCCGGCCGGCTTCCTGATCAGGCCGCTTAGCAGGCTGTCAGAACAACCATTTCTCGCGCGGCAACTGGAAGTCCTGTCTCTGGCGCGTATAGGGGCAGTCGAACGCCAGGCCGATCGCCATCAGCCTCAGCCCCTCGGTGTTCTTGTTCCCGGTTCCGTACTTCGGGTCGCCCATCACGGGATAGCCCAGTCCGGCGAAATGCCGCCTGATCTGATGCAGGCGTCCGGTGCCGATCGTCACCGTTACCGTGCTGCAGTCCAGCGCGGGGTCATAATTCTCCACGACATACTCGGTCAGCGCCGCCCTGCCATCCAGGGGAGCATCGATACGGCCCCTGGGAGACTGAGCTGCAAGATCGCCCTTCACCTGTATGCGATAGGCCTTGCTCACCTCGCCGTCCTGCAGCAGCCGGGAGAGCCTGGCCGCCGCCTCCTGGCTGTGGGCGATCATCATCAGCCCCACGGCCTCCCGGTCGAGGCGGTGGACCAGATAGGCCGGGCGTGGCGGTTCGAAGGCCTGCTCCGCCTGGCGCAGCAGCGAGCAATGATCACCGTACTCGTTGCCCTGCGCCAGCATTCCTGCGGGTTTATACCAGATGCTGTAATGCCGGCGATCGAACAGGCATACGCCCGGCGGCGCTGTGGTATCCAGCAGACGGCGGTCATAATAAAGTTCGACGTAATCACCCGCCCGTAATAATGTGGTGGCCCGCCGCAACCGCCGGCGGCTGCCTTTGGCGCCTGCCATCAGCCATACACCACCCTTGGTCATCACCTCCTTGATTTGTGTACGGCTAAGACCACTCTGGTGTGACAAATAGTCGACGGCCTTGCACGTGTCCGCGCATGCCACCGTTTGTTTCAGAATAAGTTTTGCAGATTCTTGAGGGGTAACAGTCATGGCGTGTGAATGTGTATAAGTGCGGTGAAAATCACAATTGGAGGTGCTTCACCTCTACTATTCTCTGTCTATACATTGTTAACAGTCGTGAGAGTCGCACGATTCGTCATTAGCGTCTATCCTTTTAACAGCCTGCTTATCAACGTCGGAAAAAAGGGACATCACATGAAGAAGTTATCTTTATACATCAGCCTGGTATTTGCCAGTATTCTCTCATGCAGCCTGGCATCTGCCGAAACAAACTCGGCAAACATCGCCCGAAGCCAGTTCACCAGCGCCGTCATCTCCCGAGAGCCAGTCGATAACATCGAAATATTACGCAATGACGTCTCGACCATCTATTTTTTTACGGAACTGCATAACCTCGAAGGCCAGACGATTACACACCGTTGGGAATATCAGGGCGCGACCATGGCCGAGGTAGCCTTCCAGGTCAGTGCACAGCGTTGGCGGGCATGGTCCAACAAACAATTCAGCCCGCAGCAAACCGGCGAGTGGAAGGTATCCATTGTCGATCAAGCCGGCAATGTGCTTGGCAGCCATAGCTTCCTGTATCAGGATGCCGCCCAGGCAAATGCACCTGCCCCGGTCGAAAGTCAGGCCAAGCCCGCCCAATAGGCGTTCAGTCGCCGGTACGCCCTACCCGGCGGTATAGATAATCACCCCATTGGTGCGCTGCCAGACCGGCCAGGATAGCGGCTGTTCCCATCCAGACTTGGGCATCCATGGCTTCATTGTTGAGCCAGTGGCCCAACATCAAAGCCAGTACCGGCGTGATCAATGCCGCCAGCGCGACCTTGCTCGCCTCCATATGACTGAGCACGTAGTAATACAGGGCAAAACCGATCGCCGAACCGAATACGCCGAGATACACGATGGACAGCAAGGCACGTTCGGGTACGGCCTGTGGCCACCCCTCGCCGAACATACCCCACGTAAGCAGATACAAGGGCAGCGCCAGCAACAATCCTCCGCAGGTCACGGTCAATCCCGGCATGGAGGGATTGACCCGCTTCACCCAGACCGCGCTGATGGATTGCAACACCACCGATAACAATACATAGGCCAGACCGATCCAGGCCGTATTGCCCAGCTGTAGCCCATGACCGAAGATCTGCCACAATCCCAGCATCCCCAGCAATATGCCGATAATCTTTGGCCCGGTGAGCGTACGTTCCTGCAACCATAAGGAGGCCATGATGCCGGTGATCAGCGGCATGGTGCCATACAACACCGAGACCAGCCCCGAAGCGACATATTGCGCGCCGGCATAGACGCTGATCATGGCGCCATAAATACCCAGGCCTGCGGCCAGATAGGTACGCCAGGCCTTGCCATGCAGCGGCAGAGGCACGCGCAGCACCATCAAGGCCAGCAGGGCCACGGCGGCGCCCAGGGCCATGCGGCCGGTGACGCCGAATAAAAAGCCCGGACCCTCGCCGCTCCATTTGATGGTCAGCGGCGTAGTTGACCAGATGATGATAATGCCCAGAAACGCTGCCGGAACCGACATGACTCCACTCCTCTGTCAGTTTGTAAGAAAACAAAAAGGCCACAGATCCTGGAGAATCTGCGGCCCTGTATCAAATCTATCGTTTACGTTATTTACTTCAGATCAGAACATCCTCAAGGCACACAGATGCGCAGCCATGGCAGGCCACAGGTGGCGTTGCACTCGCAGGTCTTTTTGTATGCCGTTTGTCTTGATCATGACTGGAGTTTGCCATTGTCAAACCAGACAGGTCAAGGGCAGCGCTTACATATCAGTCTGTTTTCAGCGAAAATACCGCTTTGCCTCTCCAGTGACGTCATGCATACATTCAGCGACAGTAGCACCACAACACAACCCTATGCCCACCGGTTTGCCGTGGCGCCGATGATGGACTGGACGGATCGTCATTGCCGCTATTTCCTGCGCCTGATATCGCGCCATGCCCTGCTGTACACCGAAATGATCACCAGCGGCGCCATTCTGCATGGCGATCGCGACTATCTGCTGGGCCATGATGTCAGCGAACATCCGCTGGCCCTGCAACTGGGCGGCAGCGAACCCGAACACCTGGCACAATGCGCGGCGCTCGGGCAGGACTTCGGTTATGACGAAATCAATCTCAATGCCGGCTGCCCCAGCGACCGGGTGCAGTCCGGCCGTTTCGGTGCCTGTCTGATGCTGGAACCTCAACTGGTGGCCGAGTGTGTTGCCGCCATGCGCCAGCGGGTACACATCCCCGTGACGGTAAAGTCGCGCATCGGAGTGGATGAGCAGGACGGCTATGATGCCCTGATGCAATTCATCGACACGGTGGCTGGCGCAGGCTGCCACACCTTCATCATCCATGCCCGCAAGGCCTGGCTGCACGGCCTCAGCCCGAAGGAGAACCGTGAGATCCCGCCGTTGCGCTATGAGGTGGTCTATCGCATCAAACAGGATTTTCCCCATTTGAATATCATTATCAACGGCGGTATAGACAGCCTGGAGTCCTGCCGCCGGCATCTTGAACGGGTGGATGGCGTCATGGTGGGGCGTGCGGCCTATCATAATCCCTATCTGCTCGCCGGAGTGGACGCGGCCCTGTATGGCGATGATCACGCCATCCCGAGCCGGCATCAGATCATCGAGCGCTTCCTGCCTTATCTGGAACGGCAGCTACAGGCCGGCGTGCCCCT
>MGXL01000055.1:19466-20934 GCA_001801365.1 Gammaproteobacteria bacterium RBG_16_57_12
CCATATCCTGGGGCTGTTTCATGGCCGGCCCGGCGCGCGGGCCTGGCGCCGCCACCTCAGCGAACACGCCCACCGCCCCGGCGCCGGATGCGAGGTGGTACGCGCGGCGGCGGCACTGGTGCCGGGCTGAATACATCAGTTACCGGCGCCGGCTGATGCGCCAGCACTGATGGATACGCGGGTTGCGGGCAAAGTCCGCGGGGATGGTGGCCCGGGTGATATCCTCGATGACCAGATCCAGATCTTCCAGCGCCGTGACATCCAGCTTGAAGCGCCGGTAATTATTGGAAAAGAGCAGCACGCCCTGCGGCGCGAGAAATTCCAGCGCCCGGGTGATCAGGCGCACATGATCGCGCTGGATATCCAGATTGCCGGACATGCGCTTGGAGTTGGAAAAGGTCGGCGGATCGAGAAAAATCAGATCATAGCGTTCATCAGCCTGCTCCAGCCATTCAAGACAATCCGCCTGCACCAGGCGATGGCAGGCGGCGGTAAATCCGTTCAGCGCCATATTGCGCTGCGCCCAGTTGATATAGGTGGCTGACATGTCCACCGTGGTGGTCTCCAGGGCGCCGCCCCGGGCGGCGTGCACCGTGGCCGCGCCGGTATAGGCAAACAGATTCAGAAACCGCTTGCCCGGCGCCAGTTGCCGGATCAGCAGGCGGGTCGGGCGATGATCGAGAAACAGCCCGGTGTCGAGATAGTCGTGCAGGTTCACCAGCAAACGGCAATCACCTTCGACGACTTCAATGAAGTGCCGTTCATCGGCCAGCTTTTCATATTGTGCTTCACCCTTCTGGCGCCGGCGCACCTTGAGTATCACCTGCGCCGCGGGGATTTCCAGTACCTGGGGCACGGCGCTCATGACCTCGGCCAGCCGTTGCCTGGCCTTGGCGGCATCGATGTCGCCGGGCGCTTCATATTCCTGCACATGCGCCCAGCACCGCGCATTGCCCGCTTCATGATAGACATCCACCGCCACGGCATACTCGGGCAGGTCGGATTCATAGATCCGGTAACAACTGACCGCCTCACGCCTGGCCCAGCGCGTGAGGTGCCTGAAATTTTTGCGCAGGCGATTGGCGAACATGGCCGCCCCGGCGCTCGGTTCCACAGGGGAAGGCTCCGTGGCCTCGCCGCCGGCATCCCGCGGAACCACAAACCGGCGCGGCTCGACATCGAATAACAGCAGGGCGCATTCCAGCGCGCCGTTGTACAGAGTGTAGCGTTTGCGCGCGCGCAATCCCATGCGCATGCCCAGCCCCAGGTCGCCGGCGAATACCGCCGCCTGCCACCCGGTAAAACAGCTCTTGAGCGTCTCGCCCAGTTGCGCATACAGGGGCATGAGTTCCTCGCGCTGGCCGAGGCGTTCGCCGTAGGGCGGATTGACCACCAGCAGGCCGGGCTGCTCTGTGTCACCCGGGGTGATGTCGCGCAATTCGCGCCAGTCGATCTGCACCAGTCCTTC
>MGXL01000055.1:20974-22397 GCA_001801365.1 Gammaproteobacteria bacterium RBG_16_57_12
GTGCGGGCATCGGCATCCGATCCCCGGATCGGCGGCAGCAGGGGCAGGCCTTGAGCCTGGCGCTGCCGGGCCTCGGCGAGCAACGCTTCCCAGATCGACTCATCATGCCGCTTCCAGCGCTGGAATCCGTAATAGTCGCGCAACAGCCCGGGGGCGATATCCGCCGCCATCAGCGCCGCCTCGATCGGCAGCGTGCCCGAACCGCACATGGGATCCAGAAAGGGCCGGCCTTCGCGCGCGGCCTTGGGCCAGCCGGCCCGGATCAGAATGGCCGCGGCCAGATTTTCCTTGAGCGGCGCGGCGGCGCCGCTGTCGCGATAGCCGCGCTGATGCAGGCTGGCGCCGGACAGATCGATGCTGATCGTGGCCAGGTCGCGGTGGACATAGACATTGATTCTGACATCGGGCTGGTGCAGCGCCACCGACGGGCGGCGGCCCGTCATATCCCGGAACCGGTCGACGATGGCGTCCTTGACCTTGAGGGCGCCATAATGACTGTGCGTGATGGCCGACTGCGTGCTGTTGAAATCCACCGCCAGCGTTCCTTCCGGCGCCAGATGGTCTTCCCACGGCAGCTGATACACCTCGTGGTACAGCTCCGTATCGCTGGCCGCCGGACAGGCCGCGATCGGCAGCAGGATGCGGTTGGCCAGGCGCGACCACAAGCAGGCGCGATAGGCCGTGGCGAGATCGCCGCGAAAACTTGCCCCGGCGCGGGTCTGGGCCACATCCTGCGCGCCCAAGGCCGCCAGCTCATCGGCCAGCAGGGCCTCCATGCCCTTGGGGGTGGAGGCGAAAAAAATCATGTCGTCGCTCATTGGCACACACTACCAGAAAACACGCCGCGCAGACGATCACAACGCGCGATCCGCGGCGCGGTGCAGGATATCCAAAAATGCTAAGAATAGATAGGCGAGATGGGCTGCGCTCAATGCGCGGTTTTTTTGGTGGCGCGGATCAGGGCGTCCATCACGCGGCTCAGCGCCTTGTCGAATATCGGCAGGTCATCCACAAACCGCGCCTTGCTGCTGCGCAATTCGGCGGCCAGACCGGCCATGGTACGCTCGGCCACGACCTGATAGCGCCAGTTCACGAACAGGTACTCGCCGATGATATCGCCCTTCCATTCCAGCTTGGCGCGTTTGATCCCGCCTTCTTCATCGATGAACTCCAGCCAGTCGCCGACTTCCATCTCGCGCACCAGATCCATGTATTCATCGTTAATGACTTCTTCCTTGATTTCGCTGCCCGGCGCGGCCAGCACGATATCCTCGCCCAGATCGAGATCGGCCCACTCCCGCACCGACATGACCTTGCCTTCCGCCAGCTCATCGAGATCATCGATAGCCGACAGGTGCGCCTCCACATTGCCCAGAAAGCGGTCGATCTCATCATCCACCGAGGATGGTGCGGGCTGGGGTCT
>MGXL01000055.1:22458-40677 GCA_001801365.1 Gammaproteobacteria bacterium RBG_16_57_12
TTCCTTACGGGTCTTGAGCCGCTGGCCGCGCAGAATCGCCAGATGATAGGCCTCCAGATTCTGGAAGAAGGCGTCGGTATCGTCCTTGCTCCAGTCGGAGTTGGTCTCGAGCTCCCTGCGCAGATCTCTCACCAGCATGGGGATGCGCCGTGGCGTCTGCTGGCGCTCCTGCGGCGTTTCCTTATGGCTGAGGCTCCAGACCAGCTCCTCGACCAGCCCCAGCGCCTGGCGCCAGTGCTCGCTGTCCATTTTTTCCCGCTCGCCGATGGTTTGCAGCACCTGACGCCACGGCCCGTCCAGCATGGCCTGCACCTTGCTGGGCAATACCAGATCGCCAACGCGCAGGGCGATGGCGGGTTCGATGGCCGCCTGGACACGCACCCGGTTTTCCCTGGCCTCGGCGGCCTGGATCTTCTCCTGCTCGCCGGCCTTGCACCGCGCGCGCTCGGCATCCAGGAAGATGTTGAAATCCTCCAGCAGCCTGCCCAGCAGCGTGACATCGTCGGTGAAATCCAGGAGGATGGACTGAACCACACTTTCCATTTTGAAATAGAGCGTATCGCCATCGCCGGAACCGCCTTCGCCGGCGATCACACCCGCCTCGGTCAGGGCGTTCAACAATTTTCTGGCCGGATGCGCCTTGTCCTCGAACAATTTCGGATCGATGATGGCCACCTTCAGCAGCGGGATCTGCAGGCGCGCGATCAGCGCCTTGGCGCGGTCGGGCAGATCCTCATCCTCGAAGATCACATCGAACAGCATGCTGATCAGGTCGACGGTTGCCGAGTCGGCGGCATTGATGGCGCCCGACTCCAGATCGCCGCGCTGCTGACTGATCACATCGACCAGATTGCTGCGCAGTTGCCCGCCCCTGCCCGCTTCGCTGACTTCGCGAAAATCTCCCGCCGGCGCCGTGCGTTGCAGATTATCCAGGGCCGACACCACATCCCGGGTTTCATAGTGGATGGCGGCATGTTCCGCCATGTGCACGGCCGGCTGCTGCATTACCAGCAGCTGCCTGAGCATGTTGAACAGGCTTTCACTGTCGATCGGCGAGGCATTACCCATGGCGCCTCCGCCACCCACACCCGGAGCGCCTGCGCCTGAGAATCCTGCGCCCTGCGCTCCCAGGCCGGGAATCCCGGCGGCTGAAAAACCGCCACCACCGAATCCCCCACCGGCAACATTGGCCCCAAAACCTGCCGAGGCCGCGGTCACTGCCGCAAGCTCCTGCTGTAGATGCTCCAGACTGTGCCGTTGCTGATATTCCTCGCTGCGCGGACGGCTCGCCGTGCCTTTGAAGTCGGGCAGAATGCCGCTCTTTACCAGATACTGGTTCAGCTCCTTGTACATCTCCCCCAACTGGGTAAGCACAAAGCGGTCAAATAATTTGTAAAGTGTCAGCTTGATGAGAATATCCAGATCGACCGTCCTGATGGCCTGGCCGAATGCCTCCTTGATGGCCTTGGGAAACACCGGGCATTCATCATCATTGATTTCCTCTGCATTCAGCAGCACGGCGTAACGGGCCTTGAGCGCCCGCAAGGGCGGCTGAAACCGGTTCATGGCCGCCGCGATCATGTTATTGACGGCAATCTGCTCCTCGAGGGCATCATCATCCACCAGCGCCAACGAATCCACCGAAAATTTGCCCAGTCTGGCGCTATCCGCATCGCCTGGCGGCGCCTGCCGCTTGCTCTTTCCCTGATACAGGCTGTTGAAGTTGCTCTCGAAGCCGCTCACGATGGCGGCGCGGTTGGCACGCAGTTTCTGCATGGATTCCGCATAGCGCACCCGCAGATCCGGAGAGGTTTCCTTCTCCACGATCTCCTGCAGCGTTTCATCGGTATTGTTGAACAGATTATCCAGCAAAACCGCCAGATGCTGATTGGCGATCTTGCGGCATGCCAGCAGCAATACCGGACTATCGGCATCTGCTTTGCTCATCGGGCGTTTTCCGTCATCGAGGTTCGACATAGAGTCCCTGGTTTACTACCGGCAAGCGGCGTCATATCACCGGGTAAAACTACCACCATCCATCCGGTCATTGCAACCACCCGCCAGCATGGCAGAACCGGAGTTCTTTCAGCAAACTGTCACCCATCCTTTCTCTACGACCATTGGGCATATCGGTATGGCGCGATTCATCCATAGTGCAATTGATACATTATCCTCCCAATCCGAAAAATGAAATCTTGAATATGACTTTTCTCTGATCATCATGGTTCGCAAATCTGGTTCACCGCCATCATGATCAGTTTTTATGGCATGGCCTTCCACATCTCAGATCATGTTTCTCAAGTCTTGTTGATTTACGTCGAGGGCAATATCGGATATCCTTCCTGAGACTTGAGACTGAGGAACCGTCATTATGATCACCAATGAAGAGATGGCCGCCGTACGACAGAGTTATGGACGGGTACTCACCAAACGCAACCTGGTGCAGCGTTTCTATGAGGTCTTCATGCACAGCTCGCCGGAGATCGAACGTAAATTTGCCAAAACCGATTTTACGAAGCAGTATGAACTGCTGGAGCGTTCGCTCACCATGTCAATACTGTATCCCCAGGGCAACATCATTGCCAAACAGGCCATCGGCAAGATCCGCGAAAGTCACAGCCGCAAGAATCTCAACATCGAACCCCGCTTATATCACCTCTGGCTCGACAGCCTGATCAAGGTACTGGCCGAGCTGGATCCCGAGTTCAACCCGCAGCTGGATAAACACTGGCGCAAGATGATGTCGGTGACGCTGGATTATATCAAGGAGGGTTATTGATTCTGCCGTAGTGGTGATTTAACCCACCACATCCAGCGCCCGGCGGCGAAACTGCACCCCCAGCGAAGCCGCCAAACGTTCACAGGCCCGTATGTCCACATCCTCCAGGCCGTCGATGGCCGTGGCCGTCACCTCCGGGATATAGCGGGGCGCTTCTGCCAAAAATTCCAGCATGGCCCCGAACGAGCCGCCTAACTGCGGCAGGCAATGCCAATTATAGACCCTGACATTCTGGGCATTCATCGAAACCGAAAGGCTGTCGATCCGTCCCTGCATCTGCGGCAGGACATTGCGCTTGTGCACCAGGTTGGCCAGACCGTCGGTGTTGACGCGCACCTTGCCGCCGTGCGCCTTGATATATTCCGCGACCTGCAGCAGCACCTTCAGTCGCAGGGTCGGCTCGCCGTAACCGCAGAACACCACTTCATGATAGCGTGCCGGATCGCCGATGGCAGCGATGATCTCCTCCACCGTCGGCCGGTGATCCAGGGTCAGATCATAGCCCTGCACCTCATGGCTGCCGTTATGCTTGGGGCAAAAGGCGCAGCGCAGGGTACAGCGGTCGGTGATATTCAGGTAAAGATTGTCGCCAATGACATAGGCGACCTGTTGCGATGACATCTGCTACTGCTCCGGGCATGGCTTCACGAAACACTGATTATCTCATGTTCTGCCCATTCGCAACCACCCTGATTTATGGTCCTGCAACAGAGCCGGCCATAACAATATTGTGGCCATCCAAGTGAAGCTCCTATAATGGCCGCTCAGGACGCCAGCGGTGTCGCTTCGGTACCAGGACCATGAAATGGTATGCCATCGAGAGATATATAAACACCATGAAATCGATTTTATCCGGCATTATCCTGATCGCGCTTTATCTGCTGCTGGTTCTGGCGCCGCTGGGCGTCCTGCTGATCGAGCCCGTGCCAGCCGGTTCAGGCTTCTGGTGGGATCTGTCCCTGGCCATGGGCTTTGCGGGCATGGGCATGCTTGGGGTGCAGTTTCTGCTCACGGCGCGCTTTCGCCGCGCCAGCGCCCCGTTTGGCATCGATATCATCTACTTCTTTCATCGTTACCTGGCGGTGTTCGCCTTCGGCCTGATTGTGCTGCACTGTCTGATCATCCGCGTCGATAATCCCTCGGCCATCGGTACCTTGAACCCGCTTGAGGCAGACGGGTATATGGCCATGGGATTGCTGGCCATGGCGCTTTTCACCCTGGTGATTGCAAGCTCGCTGTGGCGCAAACCCCTGCGCATTCCCTACGATGGCTGGCGCCAGGCACATACCCTTTTCACAGCCGTCGGCTTTGTGCTCGCCATCGGGCATATCAAGGGGGTGGGATATTACATCGACACGCCATTGAAACAGTCGCTGTGGACCGCCTTCACTGCCTTCTGGGTGCTATTGATCCTCTATGTGCGGCTGGTGAAGCCGCTACGCATGCTCAGAGCTCCCTACCGCGTCATGAATGTCGTCAAGGAGCGTGGCGATACCTGGACACTGACCGTGGCGGCAGATCATCACTCCGGCCTGCGTTTCGAGCCGGGCCAATTCGCCTGGCTGACGCTGCGGGCCTCGCCCTATGCGCTCCGAGAGCATCCCTTTTCCATCTCATCCAGCGCTGTGGGGGCCGACCCACTGGAATTCACCATCAAGGAACTGGGTGACTTCACACGCACCATCAAAGACGCCCGGCCGGGGGAGCTGGTTTATCTCGACGGACCCTATGGCGCGTTCAGCATCGACCGTGTCGAGGCATCAAGCTGCGTATTCATCGCGGGCGGGGTGGGCATCGCGCCGATCATGAGCATGCTGCGCACCCTGGCCGACCGGGGAGACAGGCGGCCGCTGCTGCTCATCTATGCCAACAATCACTGGGAAAAGGTGATCTTTCGCGAGGAACTGGAAGAGCTGAAGACACGTCTGTCCCTGCGTGTGGTGCATGTGCTGTTCAAACCGCATGCAGGCTGGCAGGGAGAGAGCGGCCTGGTCACAGCCGATCTGCTCTCGCGGGTGCTGCCCGGAAACCGTCGTGAGCTTGAGTATTTCGTCTGCGGGCCCAAACCCATGAACAAGGCCGTCGAACACGCCCTGGAGTCGCTGCACATACCCCTGCGCCAGGTCCGCACCGAGCTGTTCGATCTGGTGTAGGCATGCGCGAACTCTGGGCAAAACGTATCGCCATACTCACCGGACTGCTGGTGCTGGCCATTGCCATTGCCTTTGCCCGGCACCAGAATCCGGTGCAACGCACGGCATCACCCACTCCGACACAAGATATCCCTGCCGAAAATCAGGCCCAGATCGAAACCGGCAGAAGTATTTACGAGGAGCAGGGTTGCGCGCGCTGTCACTCCATCGCCGGCCAGGGCAATCTCCGTCACCCCCTCGACGGCATTGGCACAACCCTGTCGAAGGAGGAGATAGTGATCTGGATCACCGCGCCCAGGGAACTCGCTGACCGGCTGCCCGAACGGGCCTTCCGCGCCAAGCAGGCCTATCGGACCCTGACAGCCGAACAGCTCGAGGCCCTGGTGCTCTATCTGCAATCACTGCGGAGTCGCTGATTTCTCTATCAGAATGAGTTCCGGAGCCTGTTTGGCCGGCGGAACGGTGATATCCACGCGATAGTGGTCCCTGCGCAAGGCCTCGACCCAGCCCCTGACCGCCTGCGCCTCCTCCCGCCCCTGTGCATGGCCGGTATAGGCGATCACCGAGATCCTCGCGCCGCCCGTTGCAAGCAATGCCAGCGCCGACTGCAAGGCGCGGAGTGTACCCGCTGTCCTCGTAACAATCGTCTTGTCGCCGCCGGGCAAATAGCCCAGATTGAACATCACCGCCCGCACGGCGCCATGGTACTGCCCGGGAATGGCCGCGAACATCTGCTCATGCGGCCTGTTGATCAGACTCACCCGCGACAGCAGGCCGGCTTGCGCCAGCCGCGTGCGCGCCTGCTCCAGCGCCACGGGCTGAATATCGAAGCCAAAGACCTGGCCGCGCTCCCCGACCTGTTGCGCCAGAAACAGGGTATCATGGCCATTGCCCACCGTGGCATCGATCGCAATGGCGCCATCGTACAGGGCGGCGGCGATGGCGCGCTGCGCCAGCGGCAGCAGCGCAATTCTAGACATGTTGATAGTAGCGTCTGACATCCACGGCCTGGGGCAGTTGGCCTGCCCCGCAGAGATATTCGGCGAATATCCGCGCATACAGGGGAATCTGCAGGCTACCCCTGGAGCCAAAGCCATTGAAGATGCCCAGCTGAGGCTGCCCGGGATGCAGGCCGATAAAAGGCTGTTTATCCAGTGTGCCGGGCCGCACCCCCGCAACCTGATCGAGCACCTGGCATGGCGAGTTATTTTTCAACAGTGTTTGCAGGGACTGTAATAAGCGCTGTTTTCCCTGCTCGGTCGGCTGCTCGTCCAGGACATCCCATTCGTAGGTTGCCCCGAAGCGATACTGCTGTGCGCCCAGCGGTAACAGCCAGCTGCCGGCATTGATGATCATGTCCGGCAGTTTGTGCGGGCATTGAACCGTGAGGATCTCACCCTTGGCCGGCTGGAACGGCAGCCAGTCGAACCAGGGATTGGTGCGGGCCTGGTAGCCATCACAAAAGATCACGCGCCTGGCGCGAACGTCCTGCCAGCGTATGCCAGCGGATTCCGCTTGCAACTCCCGGCCTTCAAGGTGCGCGTCACGATAACTGTCCCGATCAATCAGATACTGGCGCAGGCTCTCCAGCAGGGGCCTGATCGCCAGATAGCCGGTCTGCCGGATGACAAAGCCTCCCTCGGGCGCATGCAAGTCATAGGCATCAAGATTCAGGCGCTCGCCCAGATAAGGCTGGTAGTGGATATCGCCATGACGCCTGGCATAGGTGGCCGCATCCTGCTCGCCCTGCATCAGGCGCACCATCGGCTTGGCGACATAAAAGGCCTGTCCGAACTGTTCCTGAAACTCCTGATACAGGCGCATGGCCTCGGCCAGCAACAGCGCGGCCTGCGGGTCCAGCACCAGACGTTTACCCGTTACCGGGACCAGCAGACCGGCGGCGGCGATCGACGCCGACGAGGCATGCCGGTCATCGATGACCAGGATCTTCCGCCCCCGCTGCAACAAATGCCAGGCCAGCAGGCTGCCGGCCAGACCCTGGCCGACGATCAGCAGGTCGATATCATGGGGATTGTCCATGTGACCATGATAGCCACAAAACCGGCTGGACAATACTATCCCCTGACATCACGGCCAAACGCGGCGCTGAATTGCTCGGCGGGCAGCGGGCGGCTGTACAGGAAACCCTGCACCTCATCACACTTGAGGATGGTCAGAAAATCCTGCTGTTCCACACTCTCCACGCCCTCCGCCAACACCACGAGCTGCAGATTCTGGCCCAGGGCGATGATGGCCCGGGTGATGGCCTCGTCATTGACATCATGGGGTATATCGCGCACAAAGGATCGGTCGACCTTGAGCTTGTGCACCGGAAGTTGTTTCAGATAACTCAGCGATGAATAACCGGTGCCGAAATCATCGATGGCAATGGTCACGCCCAGCAGGCTGAGATCGTGCAGGGTCGTGATGGCACGGCCGGACTCCTGCATGATGATGCTTTCGGTGATTTCCAGCTCCAGCGAATTTGCCGGCAAGCCGGTTTCGTCCAGCACGGTCTTGACCACCCTGACAATCTCGCCACGATAGAATTGCCGGGCGGAGACATTGACGGCGATACGGTTCAAATTCAGCCCTGCCCGGCGCCATTCCTGCAACTGGCTACAGGCCGTGCGCAGAACCCATTCACCGATAGGCACGATCAGCCCCGATTCCTCGGCGATGGTGATGAACTTGTCGGGTGCCACCAGCCCCATGCCCGGATGCCGCCAGCGGATCAGCGCCTCCGCCCCCACCATTTGCCGGTTCGCCAAGGTGTACTGCGGCTGGTAATACAGCACGAATTCGCGGTTCTGCAAGGCGCTGCGCAGGGCGGATTCCAATGTCAGACGTTCAAATACCGCCGTGGTCAGCGACGTGGTGTAGAACTGGTAATCGTTGCGGCCTTCTTCCTTGGCACGGTACATCGCCGCATCCGCGTTCTTAATCAGGGTGGCGCTGTCTGTGCCATCTCTGGGGAAGAGACTGATGCCCATGCTGATGCCCAGGTGCAGTTCGCGCTCATGGACGATGAAGGGCGTGTTGAATTCCTGAATCAATTTTTGCGCCAGGAGGGCGATATCCTGGGTATCGCGCACATCTTCCAGGAGCATGATGAATTCATCGCCCCCCAGCCGCGCCACCGTGTCCTCTTCGCGCATGGTCTTTCTGATCCGGTCGGCAACCAGCTTCAGCAGCAGATCCCCCACCGGATGCCCCAGGCTGTCATTGATGGTCTTGAAACGGTCAAGGTCGAGAAACAGCACCGCCATTTGTCTTTCTTCACGCTGCGCCCTCTGCATGGCATGTTCCAGACGGTCGTTGAACAGAATCCGGTTGGGCAAATGGGTCAGGGGGTCGTGATGCGCCAGGTAATTCAGTTGCTCCTGCGATTGCTTGATCGAGGAGATATCGGAGAATACCGACACATAGTTGATCAGGCGGCCATCGTCATCCTTGACGGCGCTGATGGTTGACCAGATCGGAAATAACTCACCGTTCTTATGCCTGTCCCACAACTCGCCCTGCCACGATCCGGTATTGAGGACGCTGGTCCACAGTGCCTTGTAAAACAGCTTGTCATGCCGGTCCGAGCGCAGGATGTTCGGATTCCTGCCCAGGGCCTCCTCGGGCGAATACCCTGTGATCTCGGTGAATGCCTTGTTGATCGAAATGATCCGGTTGTTTTCATCGGTAATGATGATTCCCTCGGCGGTATTCTCGACCACCACCGCGGCCTGACGAAGCTTTTCCAGCGATTGCCGGCTCTGGGTGACATCCTCATGCAGGAGGATGATCTCCTGTATGTCGCCGCGCTCATTCTTGACCGGATAGATGAAGGCGCGTACCCAGCGGTCGCTGTGCGGGCCCTTTACCTTGTCGTTTGCGGCAGGATTGTAGTTGATCGGCGGCACTTCGACGGTCTCGCCCTGAAAGGCGCGCTGGATAAGGGGCATGACGCCCTTATCCACCAGTTGCCGGTCCTCCAGGATGTTGTAGTCGCGCAGTTGATCGAGGCTGAGCCCCCACAGGGCTTCCCAGGCCCGATTCACTTTCAGGGTCTGGCCGCCGGGCGACAGCACCTGGATCCCGAGGGGCGACTGATCCACCAGGGTGCGAAAGCGCGACTCGGATTGCTGCAGGTTGCGGTAGGCCAGCAGGCTGTCCATGGCCTCGGTGATGCGCTGGCCGAGCTCGGCGAAAATCTGCTGTTCGGATTCCGTATAGGCATGCGCCTGGGCGCAATGGTGGATCCCCAGCAGCCAGTCCTGGTCCACCTTGGGGAATATCCCGATGACCATTCCCGACTGTACGCTGAACTGCCTGGAAGCGGCGTTCACTTCTTTTCCGTTTGGGCCAAATATCTGGATACCCCGCTCCACCAATGCCGTGTGAAATAACTCGGCGACATCCGGTGCCATCGGGATATCCATGTTTCTCACGCCGGCGCCCGGCCATTCTGGCCGGGTGCGCTCCATCGGCACAGACCAGGTGGGCGCCTCGGGATTGCACGGATATAACAGCCAGGCCCGGTCACACTGAAAAATATCCAGCATTTCATCGAGCACATTTTGCAGCAATTCATCGATGGTGCCTGCCCGCAGGCTGATACGGCTGATCCTGGCAATGACCTCCAGGTGATGCAGCTGCTCCTTGATGGTCTGCTCCCGCTGCGCACGCTCGGTGATATCCCGCAGGATACAATGTATGGCGACTACCTGCCCTCCCTCCCATTGTGTAGTTACCTTGGCTTCCATCTGTATGGGTGTACCATTCTTGCTGCGGAAACAGGTCTGAAACTCTGCCCGCTCCTTGCCGGCAAACAAATCCCCGAACAGTTGCTGGCAGCTTTCCAGGCAGGCCGTATCGACAATATCCCAGATTTTCAGTTGCTCAAGCTCGGCTGCGCCATACCCCAGCAGAGCACGCCAGGCCCGATTGACAAAGGCAAAATGTCCATCCGCCGACACCACCTGTATGATGTCATGTATGCCATCCACCAGGTTCCGGTAGCGTGTCTCCTCCTCGTGCAGGCTGTTATATAACAGGGCGTTCTGAATCGATTGCGCCAGACTCGGCGCCAGCAGGGGGATGAAGTCACGCAAGTCCTTGCTGAAGCCATCGATTTTTTCCGAGGCCACATTCAGTGTTCCCAGAAAAATATCCTCTTTCCACAAGGGCACCAGGTAATCACAGCGGATCCCGGCGGCCAGCAGCTTTGCATCCATTTCATGGCGGTCGGGCTCGCTGGCGATATCAGGACGATAGCGCGGTGTCTGTTGATCAATCAATTCTGCCAGTACGGACTGTCCGATCGGAATGGTGTTTGGCGCACTGATTCCGGTGCCATTGGCCTGGCCGATATCATAGATGCGGAATTCTCTGCCATCGGGCGTTATCAGCGCCAGGAAGCCATGATAAATACCCAGCTCCTTTCTCAGGAAACCCAGTGTCGATCGGGTGATATCCTCTATCGAATGGCCGAAGGCCCGCCGGATATAATTCGCCAGCAAGTCGGCATAGCTGTGGCTTTTCTGTAACGCCTGTTGTGTCTGCCGGGAGGTATAAATGGATTCGATGATTCTTCCGTAGGTCTTCAGCAGCGGTTGCAGGAATTCCACCAGCGCCTGATCATAACCGCCAGGACGATTGGCCAGGCCGATCATGCCCCGCATATGCTCGCCGGCGTACACAGGCACGCCAAGAAAGGCATTGAGCGGCGGATGCCCCTCCGGAAGGCCGCCGCTGCGTGGGTCGTGGCGAGGATCATTGGCAATCACCGCCTCACCGCTGGCCATGACGGCGCCGAACAGGGTATTGAGGTTATATAATTCCAGACCCCGGGGTATGCTGGCCTCATAAAAGGCGCGGGTCTCATCGTGTGAGGCAACATCCGTGATGGTCTGTGTTTTCAGATAGGGCTGGCCCTGTTCAGTGTATAACACGTCGCCGATAAAACCATATTTGCTACAGGTCAGCTTCAGCAGATCGCCGAGCAGATCATCATATAACTGTCGTGGATCATCTTCACGGATGTAGTGATCCTGGGCACGGCCGATGACCTCGAGGAGGGCATTAATTTCTGCAAGCCCATAGCCGCCCGCAGGGTTGGAATCTCTTGTGCTCATCAGGCCCGCTACATCCTTTTATATATCTGGTTAACTCACGTCATCCTTCCACTTCGATGTCAGGATCTCTTTAATAACGTCAGGGATAGCCGGAAGTTCAAGCGGTTTACGGCTTTTTTAACCAGAAATTTATCTGCCCATTCCTCCGCTGTCTGCGTCCGCAGGGGGGGTGACTGGTAACTGCATGTAATTGCTACTGTTCTATGCAAACGGCCAATCCGGCAGGATATCGGCCAGCTCATCATGAATAGCGCCGGCAGGCGCGTTCATCGGGCTTGCGGAGACGGAAGCGGAGTTTCGCCAGGCAGGGAAGCGGTTGTAACTTTGTTGTCCTGCCCCAGCAACAGATAGACCGCTGGCACGACAAACAGGGTAAACAGGGTGCCGATCCCCAGACCAGACGCAATAACCAGACCGATATCAAACCGGCTCACCGCACCCGGCCCGGCGGCGGTCAGCAGGGGGATCATGGCGACGATCATGGCGATGGTGGTCATCAGGATGGGACGCAAGCGGATGCTGGCCGCGCGTTCCACCGCCGCGCGCTTGCTCAGGCCTTCGCGCTGCTGCAACTGGTTGGCGAACTCCACGATCAATATCCCGTTCTTGGCAATCAGGCCGATCAGCGTGATCAGACCCACCTGGGTATAGATATTCACGCTGGAGAATCCCAGGGTGATAAAGGCCATCGCCCCGGCGATGGACATGGGTACGGAGACCAGGATGATAAGCGGGTCGCGCCAGCTTTCAAACTGTGCGGCCAGCACCAGGTAAATCACCAGCAGGGACATGAAGAACGTCAGCATCAGGGCGCTGCCCTGCTGTTTGTACTGGCGCGACGCGCCCGTATAGTCCCAGGTGAAGCCGGCGGGGAAGAATTCCCGGGCCTGCGCCTCCAGATAATCCAGCGCCTCGCCCGTGGACACGCCGCTCGCCATCACTCCCTGTACCGTCAGGGCGTTGAGCTGCTGGAATTGGGTGCGCTGGCTGGGCTCCACGCTGTCCCGGAAGCTTACCAGGGTGGACAGAGGCACCAGTTCACCCGCCGCGCCGCGTACATAATAATGGTCCAGCATCCGGGTATCACTGCGATATGACCGCGCCACCTGCGGGATCACTTTATAGCTGCGGCCCTCCAGGCTGAACCAGTTGGTATATCCGCCACCGAGCAGGGTGGCGAGATTCTGGCCGATGTCGCTCATGCTGACACCCAGCAGCGCCGCCTTGTCGCGATCGATCAGAAGGGTGGTCAGCGGGCGCGTATACTCGACGGTCTTCTGCAGAAAGGCGAATTTGCCGCTCTGCATGGCCCGGCCGATCAGCTCGCCGCCCACCTGATCGAGCTGGTCATAATCGGCATCCGAGGTGATGACAAACTGCACCGGCATGCCACCGCCCGATCCGGGCAGGCTGGCACGCGGGAAGGTCACGATCTGCAGCCCGGCGACATTGCCCAGCTTCTGCTGCAGCTCGGGCTGAATCTCCATTTGCGAGCGCGTGCGTTCCGCCGGCGGCACCATCCTGAACCCCCCGAAGGTGGTGGTGGGCTGGCCCAGGCCGATCAGGAAAAAACTCTCCTTGTATTCGGGTATGCTCTCGAAGGCCTGCACGATCTGGCGGGCATAGGCCGTGTCGTATTCGATGGTGGCGGTCTGCGGCGCGGTGGCCTGGAAGAACAGGATGCTCTGGTCTTCCGTGGGCGCCAGTTCGTGTCGGCTGGTGGTGAACATGAAATAGATGGAGGCCAATACCGCCACGGCGAACACCAGGGTGACCGGCAGGTAGTTCAGGGAGGCATGCAGCAGGCGCTGATAGCCCTGCGCCAGCACGGTGAAAAAATGTTCAACGCGCCGCTCGAAGGGTCCGGGCTCGCCCTGCTCACGCAGAATCTTGGCGGAGAGCATGGGCGAGAGCGTCAGGGCGATGACACCGGAGATCAGCACCGCGCCGGCCAGGGTGAAGGCGAATTCGGTGAACAGGGTGCCCACCAGCCCGCCCATGAAGCCGATCGGGGCATACACCGCCACCAGGGTGGTGGTCATGGCGATGATGGCGACGCCGAGCTCGCGCGCCCCGTTGAGCGCCGCGTCGATGCGGGACGCGCCGTTCTCGATATGACGGTGGACGTTTTCCACCACGACGATGGCATCGTCGACCACCAGGCCGATGGCTAGCACCATGGCGAGCAGGGTCAGCAGATTGATCGAAAATCCCAGCAGCAGCATGATGGAGGCGCCGCCGATCAGGCACAGCGGCACGGTCAGCGCCGGGATCAGGGCGGCGCGCAGCGAGCCCAGGGTGAGAAAGATCACCAGCAACACGATCAGCACCGCCTCGGCCAGGGTGGTGAAGACCTCGTCGATCGAGTCGGCGATGTATTCGCTGGCATCGTAAGGAATGCGTACCTGCATCCCGGCGGGCATCTGGCTCTTGATGTCGGGCAGCAGCTCATGGATGCGTCCGGCCACCTCCAGCGGATTGGCGCCCGGCGCGGGATTGATGCCGACGAAGATCGCCGGCTTGCCTTTGTACCAGTTGGTGGAATTGTAATCGGAGGCGCCCATCTCGATGTCGGCGACATCCGCCAGGCGCACCAGGGTCTCGCCGTTGGCGCGCACCACCAGACGCCTGAAATCCTCGACCCCACTGATGTCGGTGGCGGCGCTGAGATCGATGGAAATATAATCGCCCTTGGTCCGGCCGATGCCGGCCTGGTAGTTATTGGTATTCAGCGCGTCGCTCACCTCCCGGGCGGTCACGCCGAGGGCGGCCATGCGCCTGGGGTCGAGCCAGATGCGCATGGCGAAGGTTTCATTGCCGATCAGGGCCGCCTTGGCGACGCCCGGCACCGCCTGCAGTTTGGGCTGCACCACGCGCAACAGATAATCGGTGATCTGCGACGGCAACAGCTCATCGCTCCAGAAGGCCATATACATCAGGGCGGCGGCATCGCCGGTGGAGGAACTGATCACGGGATCCTCGGCGGCGGACGGCAGCACATTGCGCTGGCTGGCAACCTTGGCCTGGATCTCGGCCACCGCCGCATTGGGCTCGTAATTGAGCACCATGTGGGCCTCGATGGTCGATTTTCCCTGAATGCTGCGCGCAAACAGATAATCGATGCCCTCGGCCTCGGCGATGGCCTGTTGCAGGGGCGTGGTGATGAACCCCTTGACCAGCTCGCTGCTGGCGCCGGGGTAGGACGTGGTCACCGTCACCACGGTATTGTTGAGCTCGGGATACTGGCGCAGTTCCAGCGCCGTGATGGCGCGCAGGCCGACCACCAGGATCAGCAGGCTCACCACGCTGGCCAGCACCGGGCGCCGGATGAAGATATCGGTAAACCTCATGGGCCGATGGCCTGCGCGCCCAGATCGACGCTGTTGTCGAGGATGACCTTCTGGTCATTGCGGAGCTTGACCTGTCCGGTGCTGACCACCTGTTCGCCCGCGGCGAGTCCTTCGATGATTTCAATCCGGTTGCCGCGCACCGCGCCGGTCTTGACCTGGCGGCGCTGGATCGTCAGCTCCTTGTCCTGGCCCGTGATGACGAACACTGAATTGCCGTAGGGCGCATACATCACGGCGGTTTGCGGCAGGGTCAGCGCCTGTTTTTTGGCCGGCAGCAGGATGCGCATATCGGCAAACATGCCCGGGCGCAGCTCGCCTTTGGGATTGTCCAGGGTCGCGCGCACCCTGATATTGCGGGTCTGCGCGTCCAGCCCGGGATTGATGGCGGTGACACGCCCGGTGAAGCTCCGGCCGGGGCGGCTCTGCACCTGCAGCTCGACCGCAAGCCCGAGGGCCAGCTCGGCCATATTACGCTCCGGCAGGGAAAAATCGCCATGGATCGGATTGAGCTTTTGTAACAGCACAATCGGGGAGCCGGGAGCGAGGTATTGGCCGAGATTGACCTGGCGTATGCCCAGATAGCCTGCAAAAGGGGCGCGGATCTTTTTCTTCCCGATCAGGGCCTGCTTGGCCGCCACCAGGGCCCGGGTCTTCTCCAGCAGGGCCTGGGCGAGGTCATGGTCGGACTGGGAGATCTTTTTGTCATCCTGATACAGCCGGTCCATGCGCGCGAAATTGAGCTCCGCCAGCTTGAATTCGGCCTGCAGGCCGGCCAGCTCGGCCTGATCCACGCTGTCATCCAGCTCCAGCAGCAGCTCGCCTGCCTTGACATACTCGCCGGAGCGCAGCGGAATGGCGCTCACTTGACCGGCGACTTCGGTGGTCACATCGATATCCTGTGTGGCGACCAGGCTGCCGACCGCCTGCAGGGAAGACTGCCAGACCTCGGCCTGCACCTCTGCCGATGCCACGGTGGCGGGCGGAGGCGGGGCCTTGAACTGCGCGGCCATTTGCCTGCCGGTATAGGCCTTCCAGCCGAATATGCCGCCGAAGATCAGCAGCAAGACGACGATCATGATCGCCAGACGCTTGTACACGGTCATCTCCTGAATGTCTTTACCCGCTGATGAGGGTCCGATGGCTGAACAATCATGCCTACCTGGCTCTCAGCCTGCTAGTGATGATGTCCACCCGCGCCATGCACATGCCCATGCGCCAGTTCTTCTTCACTGGCCTCACGCACGCTGATCACGTCGATATCAAAGGACAGTATTTTACTGGCATAGGGATGATTGGCGTCGACATCCAGATTCTTGAGACCCACCTTGACCACCCGGACCACCTGGGGTCCGTTGTTAGTGTTCACCTGCACCATCATGCCGGGGGTATATTTCACCTTGCCCTTGCCCGGATTGACCACATGGCTCATCGGCACGCGCAGCAGCGCCTCTTCCCGGCGCTCGCCATAGGCCTGCGCGGGCGACAGTGTCACGGAGACATGATCCCCCGCCTGCTGGCCGGTAAGCGCCTCCTCGAGGCCCGGCAACATGCCGTGATGGCCATGCAGATAGGCCAGCGGCTGGCCCCCGTGCGAATCCTCCAGCACACCCTGCCCCGGTTCGCTCACACGATAATGGAAAGTGACGACGGTGTTTCCGGCAATCAACATGGCTCAGGCTCTGTGTGGGATGAATGAGGCCTATTCTACACTGATCAAATATCGGCAGAAAGAAAGGCCTGGCTGCCGGCGTCATTCATGCCGCAAGGCGACGATGGGGTCCAGCCGGGCCGCGCGGCGCGCCGGAACATAGCCAAAAATAACGCCCACGGAGGCGGAAAACAGGAATGCCACCACGACGATTCCGGGATTATAGATAAACGGCATGTCCATGAGGCCCGAGATGAAATAGGAGGCAAAAAACGACAGCACGATGCCGAAGATACCGCCCAGGGAGGATAAAGCCACGGCCTCGACGAGAAACTGCAGCATCACGTCGCGCTCCATCGCCCCCACGGCCAGGCGAATGCCGATCTCGCGGGTCCGCTCCGTGACCGAGACCAGCATGATATTCATGATGCCGATGCCGCCGACCACCAGGCTGATGGCGGCAACCGTGCCCAGCAGCGAGGTCAGCGCCCGCGTGGTGCCTGTCAGAGTGTCCGCGATCTCCTGCATATCCCGGATGGTGAAGTTGTCATCTTCAAACTGGCCGATGTGGCGGCGCTCGCGCATCAATATCTCAAGGTCTTTTTTCACCTTGCTTGTCGCGATGCCGTCATGCGCCGAGAGATGGATCTGGGCGACATCCTGATTGCCGGCAATGCGGCGCCAGTAGGTGCGCAGGGGCAGCAGGATGATATCGTCCTGATCCGAGCCCATCGCCGTCTGGCCCTTGACAGCCAGCACGCCGATGACTTCGCAGGATACCTTCTTCAGGCGCAGCGTGTCGCCGATGGGATCGGAATTGCCGAATAACTCCTTGCGCACGGTCGCGCCGATGATGCAGGCCGCCTTGCCGGTATGCAGCTCGCTGTCCGTGAACTGGCGGCCGTTGGCCATCGCCCAGTTGCGCACGACAAAGAATTCATTGTCGGTGCCGGTCACATTGGTGGACCAGTTGGCGTTGCCGAAAACCGCCACGGCCTGTTGTGAAGCGATCGGCGCGGCGGCGGCGACCGTGTTCATATCTCGCAGGATGGCGGCCACATCATCCAGGCTGAAGGCGGGGGCCGCACTCGATTGCCCGTGCATGAAACGCTGCCCCGCGCGCAGGGTCAGCAGGTTGCTGCCGAGACTGGCGATCTGCGCCGAGACCTGCTCGGTGGCGCCGCGTCCGAGGTTGACCATGGTGATCACGGCCGCCACGCCGACGATGATGCCCAGCATGGTCAGCACTGAACGCAAGGCATTCACGCGGATGGCCCGCATCGCCAGCATCAGCGAGTTCCACAGCATCAGCGCGACTCCCCGTTCTGCCGCTCGCCGGCAATCCTGCCATCACGGAAATTCACGATGTGATGCGCATAGGCGGCCATCTCCGCCTCGTGGGTGACCATCACAATCGTAATGCCGCGCTCGCGATTCAGCTCGGTGAGCAGGCCCATGATGTCATGGCTGCGGGGGGTATCGAGATTCCCGGTCGGTTCGTCGGCCAGCAGCAGCGCCGGCTGCGTGGCCAGGGCGCGGGCAATGGCCACCCGCTGCTGTTGCCCGCCGGACAACTCCGCCGGGCTGTGCCCTTCCCGATCGAGCAGGCCCACGGCGGCCAGCGCCTCCCGCGCCTGGCGCTGGCGCTCGGCCCTGGGCATACCACGATAGATCAAAGGCAGCTCGACATTTTCCAGGGCGGTGGTGCGCGGCAACAGGTTGAAGCCCTGAAATACAAAGCCTATAAACTGGCGGCGTATCAGCGCACGTTGATTGCGGGATATGCCGCCAACATCCGTACCCATGAAGCGGTAGACCCCGGTGCTCGGCTGGTCCAGACAGCCGATGATGTTCATGCAGGTGGATTTGCCCGAGCCGCTCGGCCCCATCATGGCCACAAAATCGCCGCTATTGATGCGCAAGTCCACGCCGCGCATGGCCTGCACAGCGGCCTGTCCCTTGCCATAGGACTTGGTGACGCCTTCGAGTTCAACCAGCACCGGGGATGTCATCATTATCCTCGGAAGATCAATGGATGCCTTGCCCCTGGTTTGCAGCCAGGGTATCGACCAGCACCTCCACACCGGGCTGCAGACCGCCCGCCAGTACTTCCGTCACCCGGCCATTGCTGGCGCCCGTGGTCACGGGGATACTGACTGGCGCG
>MGXL01000055.1:40696-41112 GCA_001801365.1 Gammaproteobacteria bacterium RBG_16_57_12
CCTGCTGGCGCGCGGCGCCGTCCGCCTCGGACATGTCCTTGCGCTTGCGGTCATTATCACCGCGCGGCCGGCCTCCCCACATCAGGCCGGCAACCAGACCTGGCTGTTGTGGCGCCTGCTGCGCCGCAGGCGCGAACCGCAAGGCGGCATTGGACACCAGCAGCACATCACGCAACTCCTTCACCACGATATCGGCGGTGGCCGTCATCCCCGGGCGCAGCAACAGCTCTGAATTATCGACCGACAGGATGGTGCCGTAGGTCACCACGCCCTCTACAGTTTCGGGCGCGAACTGCACCTGGGTGATGGTGGCCGGGAAGGTACGCCTGTAATAAGCCGCCACCGTGAAGCTGGCCGGCTGGCCTTCCCTGACCAGGCCCACATCGGCCTCATCCACGGCCACACGCAGCTCCATC
>MGXL01000055.1:41218-44182 GCA_001801365.1 Gammaproteobacteria bacterium RBG_16_57_12
TATGGGCGAACGAATTTCGGCCTTGGCCAGCGTGGCGCGATCGGCATCCAGTTGCGCCTGGGCCTGGGTGACCTGGGCCGTGGCACTGGCCAGACCGGCCTCGGCGCGGCTGTGGGTCGCCGTCAGGGTTTCCAGGTCTTCCACCGTGCTCAGCCCCTGCTTCTCCAGTAGCTGCGCACGCTGTAACTTGCTCCGGGCCTCGGTCAATGCGGCCTGCGCATCCTTAACCCTCGCCTCCGCCAGCTCCAATGCCGCAGCGGATTGACGAAATCGCGCCTGCAATTGATCGGTATCCAGCCGGGCCAGCACCTGCCCCCGCTTCACACGATCATTGAAATCAACGTATACGGATTTAATGGTTCCGGAAACTTCCGTACCCACGTCCACCTGATTGACCGGCTGCAGCAGCCCGGTGGCCGCCACCCGCACGGTAAGATCACCCTTGCGCACCGTTTCGGTCTTGAAACCGGGGGTATCGCCATCCTCCTGGCCAAAATAAACCGCTGCCATGGCCAATGCCGCCAATATCAGGATGATCAGGAATCCCGCTTTGCGCTTCCATGGCGACGCGGGCCGGCTGATCTGGATGATCTGCTCGATTTTCTGTGATTGTGGATTATTCAACATGGATTCAGCACTACTCACTATATGGCCATTTTGCTATGAAATGGCCTTTAAGGGAAACAGATATTCTGCCTTCTTAAGCCCGCCTCTTGGAAAACGTTATGCGATTGATCACCGGAAAGTCACGGTCAACGGCGTGATGCAGTTCCAGCTCTGACACCGCCGGGTGCAGATAATTCAGCAGTTCTTGAACATTCATCGCCTCACAGCGTGTATCGGCAACGATCTCGTCGCCATCGAAGTAAACCGGGAAATCGCTGCAATTGTCCGGCTTGAGCGCCGTGCCGTATACCCTGCAACCCTTGCCTTGGGAATCATAAGCGGGGCAGGGTGAGCCATGGGCAAAATAACGACCGCGCATCTTGCGTATATAGTGCGGCTCACCCGCTTCACGCAGCCTGCGGTCAAATTCCTTCCGGGAGATATCAATTTTATACAGGGCCGCCAGATGCGCCCAGTCGAACTCCAGCACCACATCGGTCAACCGGCAACACGGCCTGGCGCATGAAGGGCAATGCGGAATGATGTACTGCTGCTGAAAATCCTGCAAGGCACTCCGAAGAATCTTTGCAGATCTTATTTGCTGACGTGGTCTGGCCTGATCCTGCGAGGAAGGCGACATTTTTTTACACCTATGTACACAACGCCGGACAGTTGGTCCGGTGGCATTATCCGTCACTACTATCATTTAAATCCAGCAAATATAATGAATCCTGCGCCCTATGCAGACGTAATCACGATGCAGCTGATCTCGCTGGGCGCAAGCACCCGCAATGGCGGCCCCCAGTAGCCTGCGCCCCGGCTGACGAAGATCTGCCGATCGGTGCGGTGGCGGTGCAGGCCCGCGAGATAGGGTTGATCCATCATCACCAGATAACCGAAAGGAAAAATCTGCCCGCCGTGGGTGTGCCCGCTGAGCATCAGGTCACAGCGATGATCATCGATGAGCCCGATGGTTTTGGGCTGGTGGGCCAGGACAATGGTCGGCAGCATGGCATCCACCCGGGCATAGGCCTGCCTGACATCATGTGGCAACATGCCCAGGCTGGCGCCGATCAGATCATTGATGCCCACCAGATTGAAGGCGGCGGCACCCGTTCCGATCACCACGCTGTCATTGAGCAGCGGGCGTATCCCCAGGGTGCGTATATGATCCAGGGCCGCTTCAGGCCCATAGAAATATTCGTGATTGCCGAGAATAAAATAGGCCGGCGCAGTCAGCTCCCGCAGCGGCTCGAGATCATGCCTGATCTCATCAATGGGCAAATCGACCAGATCGCCGGTGATCACCACCAGATCGGGCGCCAGCTGATTGGTGCGATGAACCAGATCCTCGACAAAATCACGCCGGATGGTGCGCCCCACATGGAGATCACTCAGCTGGACTATCGTATAGCTGTTGTGTGGAAAATCACGGATGGCGACATTGATGGTATTGACCATCGGCGCCTTCAGGCCTTGCGCGAGTCCGCGCAGGAGATAGCTAAACGCGGCGACCAGCATCGTCACATCAAAGATGATTTTGATGGCCTTGCGCCGCTCCTTATCGTACGGCACCTTGCTGGACACTGTGATGGTCAAATCATACAGAGCGGCCATCACCAGCAATATGAACGTAATCCCGACAAATGCGCTGATCACCAGATACAGCGCGGGAGAGGGCAGAACCACGCCGATAAATCGTTCCAGGATAAAAACGATCTCCCCCGCCATCAGGACCAGAGGAATGATGGCGGCATAGCGCCGCAGGACAGGGCTCAGCTTTTTAAGGAAGCGGCTGTAAATATAATAATTGGCCGCCGCCATCACCAGCAGGAATACCGAGGCAAACAGAAGAAATCCCATGTGGCTATAGCATCATCTATTGTTCAAATGATTTATTGTCTGTCTGCACGCCGGAGGATGAAATGCGCACATCCACCGTCATGCCAAGTTTTAAAGGTGTTGGTTCAAGCAAGGCGATCTTTACCTGGATGATCTTGAGCCCCAGATTGACAGCGGGATTGTTGGGCTTGATCTCACGCTTGCCCACGTAGCCGGCAATCTCCTCCACGCGGCCTTGGTACGATTTACCCGGGTAGGCGTTGGAGGTCACCACCACGGGGGCATCCAGGCGCAAGCGCCCGGCGTCGGTTTCATCGACTTCGGCATTGATGCGCAGATTGGCAAGATCAGCGACCAGCCCAATCGGTTTTTCCGGATAGACCACTTCACCCTCGCCCACATAGCGCTCGATCAGGATGCCGGTAATCGGCGCCAACACCCGGGTCTTATTCAATTGGACGCGGTAATAGGCAATGCGTGATTGCGCCTCGGCCACCTGCGCCTGATATAAAGCCA
>MGXL01000056.1:0-2531 GCA_001801365.1 Gammaproteobacteria bacterium RBG_16_57_12
GCGCCAGGTCCCCCTGTTCGAGGCCCCGGCCGATACCACCCTCCCGCCCCTGGCCCTGCTGGATCCGGCGCAGCCTTCCAAACACGCCGTGTCCAGGCCGGCCTTGGAAGCCCTGTCGCGGCAACTGGAGCTGAAGCTGCGCGACTTCGGCGTCGAGGCCGAGGTGGTGGCGGTCAATCCCGGCCCGGTGATCACCCGTTTCGAGCTGCAACCGGCGCCGGGCGTCAAGGTCAGCCAGATCAGCAATCTGTCCAAGGACCTGGCCCGCTCCCTGTCGGCCATCAGCGTGCGGGTGGTGGAGGTCATCCCCGGCAAGACCACCATCGGCCTGGAGCTGCCCAATGAATACCGCGAGATCGTGCGCCTGAGCGAGGTGCTGCAATCCAGGGAATATGAAGACCAGGGCTCGCCGCTGGCGCTGGCGTTGGGCAAGGATATCAGCGGTCAGCCCGTTGTCGCCGACTTGGCGCGCATGCCGCATCTGCTGGTGGCGGGCACCACCGGTTCCGGCAAGTCGGTGGCCGTGAACGCCATGGTGCTGAGCCTGCTGTTCAAGTCCACGGCGGAAGACGTGCGCATGATCATGATCGACCCCAAGATGCTGGAGCTGTCGGTGTACGAAGGCATCCCCCATCTGCTGGCGCCGGTGGTGACGGACATGAAGGAGGCGGCCAACGCCCTGCGCTGGTGTGTGGCCGAGATGGAGCGCCGCTACAAGCTGATGGCGGCCATGGGCGTGCGCAATATCGGCGGCTATAACCGCAAGATCAAGGAGGCGGCCGACAAAGGCGAAACCATCCCTGATCCTTTATACAAGGGGGTGGTCGAGGGATCGGCCCCGGCCCTGACCAGCCTGCCGTACATCGTGGTGATCATCGACGAGCTGGCCGACATGATGATGGTGGTCGGCAAGAAGGTGGAAGAGCTGATTGCCCGTCTGGCGCAGAAGGCCCGTGCCTCGGGCATCCATCTGATCCTAGCCACGCAACGTCCCTCCGTGGATGTGATCACCGGCCTGATCAAGGCCAATATCCCCACCCGCATCGCCTTCCAGGTCTCGTCCAAGATTGATTCGCGTACCATCCTCGATCAGATGGGCGCCGAACAGCTCCTCGGGCATGGCGACATGCTGTATCTGCCGCCCGGTACCGGGGTGCCCATTCGTGTGCACGGCGCGTTTGTCGATGATCAGGAAGTGCATCGCGTGGCGGCGGAGCTCAAGCGGCGCGGCGCGCCGAATTATCTCGATGAGATCGTCAATGGCGCGACCGACAGCGAGGGCTTCATGCCGGGCGAGGCGAACGCCGCCGGCGAGGAAGATCCGCTGTATGACGAAGCGGTGCGTTTTGTCACCGAGACCCGCCGTGCTTCGATCTCCTCGGTGCAGCGCCGGCTCAAGGTCGGCTACAACCGGGCGGCGCGCATGGTCGAGGAAATGGAGCGCATCGGTGTGGTCGGTCCCTTGCAGTCCAATGGCAGCCGCGAAGTGCTGGCCCCGCCGCCCGTGACCATCGATTAATGATTTCTTGATGATCCGTCCTGTCACGTTATTTCGATTGAGCCGCTTGCCGGTGCTAGGGCTGCTGTTCGCTCTCGGCCATGGCGCGGCCGCCCAGGCCGATGAGGTGCATGACCGGCTCAACCGGTTTTATGCCGAGGTCAAGACCATGCAGGCGGAATTCCAGCAGCGGGTGTTTGACAGCGCCGGGGGTCAGATGCAGGAGGCGCGCGGCACCTTCTCGTTGCAGCGTCCGGGCAGGTTCCGCTGGGATTATCGTGAACCGTATACGCAACTGGTGCTGGCCGATGGCGAGCGCCTGTGGATGTATGATGCCGACCTGGAGCAGGTCACGGTCAAAAAGATGCAGGGCGGCCTGAGCGCGACCCCGGCCTGGCTGCTGAGCGGCTCACGGCCGCTGGATGAGGAATTCACCATCCGTTCCCTGCCCGAGCGAGACGGCTTGTCCTGGGTGGAATTGCAACCCCGGCAAGCCTCGGAAAGTTTCGATCAGGTGCGCCTCGGGTTTGATGCCAGCCATCTGCGCGCCCTGGAGATGGTAGACGGACTGGGGCAGACCACCCGCCTGGATTTCAGCCGCCTGAGCATCAATCCGAAACTCGCCCCGGCCTTGTTTACCTTTACGCCGCCACCCGGTGTCGATGTGGTCGGCGATGATCATTAGTGTGAAACTCGCGCAGCGAGCCCTCATCCCCTCTCGACAGCCCGCTCCCGGCGCAGTCTACCTCCTGCATCCCTGCAGTCGTCCCTCTGGGAGAGGGAAGGGTGAGGGAACGGGCATGGCGGGTTTCATCATCAGGGGTGGCTTTATTGCCATGCCCGTCAGTGCCGGATGACGCCATGCCCAGTTCGGTCGATCTGTTCGAGCCATCCCGCGCCACTGTCGGGCAACCGCTGGCCGATCGCATGCGGCCGCGCTCGCTGGCCGAGTATTTCGGACAGTCCCATCTGCTGGGCCCGGGCAAGCCGTTGCGCCAGGCCATAGAATCGGGTCATCTGCATTCCATGGTGT
>MGXL01000056.1:2562-7123 GCA_001801365.1 Gammaproteobacteria bacterium RBG_16_57_12
GCTGGCGCGCATGATCAGCCGCCAGGCCGAGGCGCAGTTCCTGGCTCTGTCTGCCGTGTTGTCCGGCGTGAAAGATATCCGTGCCGCGGTCGATCAGGCCCGGCAGGCGCGCGCCGGGCAGGGCCAGGGCACGGTATTGTTCGTCGACGAGGTGCACCGATTCAACAAGGCGCAGCAGGATGCGTTCCTGCCTTATGTGGAGGATGGCACCTTTACCTTCATTGGCGCCACTACCGAAAACCCTTCCTTTGAACTCAATAACGCCCTGTTGTCACGGGCGCGTGTCTATGTGCTCAAGCCCTTGCAGCCGGAGGAGATCCGGCAGGTCATCGACCATGCCCTGACCGATACCGAGCGGGGCTTCGGCGCCCGCCCGCTGGATCTGGCCGCGGACTTGCGCGACCGTATCGCCGCGATGGCCGATGGCGATGCCCGCCGCGCCCTGAATCTGCTGGAGATCGCCGCCGATCTGGCCGAGCCGCAAGACGGCCGCGAGCTGATCACCGAACAGGTGCTGAACGAAGTGCTGAGCGGCGGGGTGCGGCGCTTCGATAAACAGGGCGAGGCCTTTTACGATCAGATCTCGGCGCTGCACAAGTCGGTACGCGGCTCATCGCCCGATGCCGCCTTATACTGGTACGCCCGGATGCTGGACGGCGGTTGTGATCCGCTCTATATCGCGCGGCGGGTGGTGCGCATGGCCTCGGAAGATATCGGCAACGCCGATCCGCGCGCCTTGCAACTGGCCCTGAACGCCTGGGACGTGCAGGAGCGGCTGGGCAGTCCCGAAGGCGAGCTGACCATCGCCCAGGCGGTGGTGTACATGGCCTGCGCGCCCAAGAGCAATGCCGTGTATGCCGCCTTCAATGCCGTGCAGGGCGATGTGCGCGCCCACGGCTCCCTGGAAGTGCCGCTGCATCTGCGCAACGCGCCGACCAAACTGATGAAGGAGCTGGGCTATGGCAAACAGTACCGCTACGCCCACGATGAGCCGGAGGCCTATGCCGCCGGCGAGCATTATTTTCCGGAGGACTTGGGTGAGCGGCAATATTATAAACCGGCACCGCGTGGCCTGGAGCTGAAGATCGCCGAACGGCTGGCCCACCTGCGCGCCCTGGATAATGCCGCGCGCGCCAGAGAGAATAAACAAAAGAAATGAATTCGCTGTCATGAGAAAATCAGATGTAGGGTGGGTTAGGCACGCAGTTTGTGCCGTAACCCACCAAACGTTGCGCAGCAACACAACCTGTAAATCTTTGTCATGAGGAAACGGCCTTGTCACAGATTCTGGTCATAGCCGCAGGCGGCGCCCTGGGCTCGCTGCTGCGCTTCTGGGCGTCCGGCGGGGTGCACGCCCTGGCGGGGCGTGGCTTTCCCTACGGCACGCTGTTCGTCAACGTGACAGGCTCGCTGCTGATGGGATTCCTCTATGTCTGGCTGCTGGAGCGCACCGCGCTGGCGCCGGAGTGGCGGGCCTTTCTGCTGGTGGGCCTGCTGGGCGGTTTCACCACCTTCTCGTCCTTTTCCATCGAGACGCTGAATCTCATCGAGAGCGGCGCCATGGTCAAGGCGGGCGTGAATATTATCCTGAGCGTGACGGTGTGCATCGGCGCCGCCTGGTTTGGGGTGCTTTTGGGGAGGCAATTATGAAACATGAAGAGATCACGGTGGTGCGGATTTATCTCAGTGAAGGCGAAGGCCAGGTCAACACCCTGCTCAAGCGTCTGCATGACTGGGAAAAAGTGCGCGGCGTGACGGTGTTTCGCGGCATCAGTGGTTTTGGCGAGACCGGCGAACTGCACACCGGTGGGTTGGTGGATCTGTCGCTGAACTTGCCGGTGGTGGTGGAATTTTTCGACACCCCCGACAAGATAGCGTCGATCATCGAACACTTCGCCACCGTCATCAAGCCCGGGCATATGGTGTGGTGGAAAGCGCAGGTGAATAGTTAAAAAGAAAAAAGGAACAGCATGCTTGATCCAAGACTGACAAGAACTGAACTGGAACAAACCGCCGTGCAACTGGCGCGGCGCGGCTTTCGGCTGGATACGGCAACGATCGGTGCGCTGGAAGCCCGCCGCAAAGAGCTGCAAACCCAGACCCAACACTTGCAGGCCGAGCGCAATGCCAGCGCCAAGGCCATCGGCCAGGCCAAAGCCAAGGGGCAGGATGCCGCGCCCCTGCTGGCCGCGGTGGCCGATCTGGGCGACCGGCTCAAGGAGGCAGAGGCGCAACTGACAGCCGTGCAGGATGAGTTGAACGACATCCTGATGGGTATCCCCAATATCCCGCACACCAGCGTGCCGGACGGCAAAGGCGAGGGGGACAACCGGGAAGTCCGTCGCTGGGGCGATACGACGCAATTTGATTTCACCCCCCGCGATCATGTCGATCTCGGCGGCGGCCTGGGCATGCTGGATTTCGAGACCGCCGCCAAGATCACCGGCGCGCGTTTCGCCCTGATGAGCGGCCCCTTGGCCAGACTGCATCGCGCGCTGATCCAGTTCATGCTGGACCTGCATACCTCCGAGCACGGCTATACCGAATGCTACGTGCCGTATCTGGTCAATGCCGACAGCCTGCGCGGCACCGGGCAGTTGCCCAAGTTTGCCGAAGACCTGTTCGCGCTCGGCGGCGAGCATGGCTATTACCTGATCCCCACCGCCGAAGTGCCGCTGACCAATATCGTGCGCGATGTCATCATCGAGGATGTTTATCTGCCGCGCAAGTACGTGGCGCATACGCCGTGTTTTCGCAGCGAGGCAGGCTCCTACGGCAAGGACACCCGCGGTATGATACGCCAGCATCAGTTCGAGAAGGTGGAGCTGGTGCAGGTGGTGCGGCCGCAGGATTCCTATGCCGCGCTGGAAACACTCACCGGCCATGCCGAGACCGTGCTGCAGCGCCTGGAACTGCCCTATCGTGTGATGGCTCTGTGTACCGGCGACATGGGTTTCGCCTCGGCCAAAACCTATGATCTGGAGGTCTGGCTGCCGGGGCAGCAGAAATATCGCGAGATCTCCTCGTGCAGTAATTTCGAGGACTTCCAGGCGCGGCGCCTCATGGCGCGCTGGCGCAATCCCGCCACCGGCAAACCCGAACTGGTGCACACCCTCAACGGCTCGGGACTCGCCGTGGGCCGCACCCTGGTCGCCATCATGGAAAACTATCAGCAGGCGGATGGCAGCATCCGCATACCGCAGGCCCTGCAATCCTATATGGGCGGCAAGGCCATGATCGGACCGGATTGAACAGCAACAGCCTGCCAAAAAACATGATTAGGGGTTGCACAGCAGGGTAGGTTGGGCTGAGGCACGAAGCCCAACATCAACGGAGGATGAGGCCATCAATGCGCTACCGGCGAGCCACTGCGGCGGGAGGGACGTACTTTTTTACCGTGAATCTGGCGGATCGGCATTCCGATACACTGGTGAGATACGTGGAGGATTTGCGAGCAGTGATCACGAAGGTTAAACAGGCGCACCCCTTTTCTATTCTCGCGATGGTGGTGTTGCCCGAGCACCTGCACGCAATATGGCGGTTACCCGCGGGTGATACTGATTATCCACTGCGTTGGTCTCTGATCAAAGCGGGATTCTCGCGGCGGCTGTATAAAGGCGAATACATCCGCGCGAGCCGGCAAGCCAAGCGGGAGCGCGGAATCTGGCAACGACGATATTGGGAACACCAAATTCGGGATGAATCCGATCTGGCGCGGCACGTGGATTACATCCATTTCAACCCGGTGAAGCATGGATGGGTTAGCCGGCCCGCAGATTGGCCCCATTCAACCCTGCATGGTTACATAGATCGCGGCATGGTTGCGCCGGACTGGGGTAAGCAGGTGATTGAAGGCGCAAGTAGTTTCGGTGAGCGGTGATATGTTGGGCTTCGCAAAGCTCAGCCCAACCTACGTACTTATAGTTACTAACTAAGCACCAGCCCGGTAGGTTGGGCTGAATGAAATAAAGCCCAACATCAAGGGGAGTGGGTGAGCAGATGCGTTATCGCCGTGCCGATGCAACAGACTGAACCAGACATTCGTGTATTTCTCATTGCCGAAGCCTTCCGGTTCATTGCCCGGGCCTCGTCTATGTCGGGCGTAAGGAGGATTGCCATTGTCGGCTCCCTCACCAGAGAGAAAACGGATCCAAAGGACGCAGACATCCTTATCACCGTGGACGATGCTGCTGACCTTACCGGACTGGCGACCGCTGCGCGGAACTTGAAAGGAGCCGCGCAAACGAGAAACAAAGGTGCCGATGTGTTTCTTGCAAATCCAGCGGGCTGCTATATCGGCCGCATCTGTCACTGGCGCGAGTGTAGTCCGGGAGTGCGCGCTTCCTGTGATGCCCGCCACTGCGGGAGAAGGCACTTTCTGCACGACGACCTTGATGATGTCACTCTCGATCCTCTCCTGGTGAAGGAACCTCCCATTGAGGTGTGGCCTGCCGTGGTGTGCCGTACCGCAGTTCCCGGAGACCTTATGTCCTATCTTACTCGCTTCCAGCGCAGTGAGGGCGTGTCATAGGGATTATAATTAAATCGGTGCGTAGCCTGG
>MGXL01000056.1:7135-8613 GCA_001801365.1 Gammaproteobacteria bacterium RBG_16_57_12
CGAAACCCAGGGTTCACACTATCCGCGATCCAAAGGCCCCGGGTTTCGCACAAAACGCTCAACCCAGGCTACCTGCTCATTCAGTATTGCATGGATACATCGAGCGGGGAATGGCGGCGCCGGATTGGGGCGGACAAATTGGCGATGGCGCGGATGGTTGCGGCGAGCGGTGAGATGTTGGGCTTAATTTCATTCAGCCCAACCTACGCGCCGATGTCCACGTGTGCCGCTTGACAGTGTTGCGCAACATGCTACACTTGCCAGATGATCAAGTCCTTCAAGCACAAGGGCCTGGAAACCTTCTATGTCTCTGGCAGCACCAAAGGCATTCAGGAAAAACATGCTAAAAAGCTCCGCATGCAGCTTGCCGCCCTGGATTCCGCCCGCCATATTGAAGACCTTGATATTCCTGGCTACCGGCTACACCAGCTCAAAGGTGCACTTAAAGGTTTATGGTCAATTACTGTAAATGCTAACTGGCGCATTACTTTTGAGTTTACCGATGGAAATGTTTTTATCGTCAATTACGAGGATTATCACTGATGGCTATGCACAATCCCCCGCATCCAGGCGAGTTTATTCAGGCCACCTATATGGAGCCTTTTAATTTAAGCTGCCGCTATCTGGCTGAGCAACTGAATGTTGCGGCCTCTACGCTCAATAGAGTGTTAAAAATGCAGAGCGGTGTTAGCCCTGAAATGGCTCTGCGCCTTTCTAAAGCCTTAGGCCGCAGCCCTGAAAGCTGGCTTTCCATGCAGGATGCGTATGATCTTTGGCAGGCAAAAAAACGCGTCAAGCTTGGAAGTGTTAATAAGATAAATATAAACGCCGCATAACAAGTCCATCCGGCCGACACCAAAAAGCGGCGAGTAGCCTGGGTTGAGCGAGAGCGAAACCCAGGGTTCATAGTCTCCGACACCCAAAGCCCCGGGTTTCGCACAAAGCACTCAACCCAGGCCACCTGCTCGAGACGTTGCAGGTGCGCTCATAGCAGCCGTAAATTCAGGGGCAGTTCACCACTCTGCGTCAGTGCGTAGCCTGGGTGGAGCGAGAGCGAGACCCAGGGTTCACACTATCCGCGATCCAAAGCCCCGGGTTTCGCACAAAACGCTCCACCCAGGCTACTCGCTCATTCAACATTGCACGGATACATCGAGCGGGGAATGGCGGCGCCGGATTGGGGCGGACAAATTGGCGATGGCGCGGATGGTTGCGGCGAGCGGTGAGATGTTGGGCTTCGTTTCATTCAGCCCAACCTACGCGCTATATGGGCGGCAAGGCCATGATCGGGCCGGATTGAACAGCGTCAGCCCGTAGGTTGGGCTGAATGAAATGAAGCCCAACATCAAGGGGAGTGGGTGAGCCGCAGGGTAGGTTGGGCTGAGGCGCGAAGCCCAACATCAACGGAGGATGAGGCCATCAATGCGCTACCGGCGAGCCACTGCGGCGGGAGGGACGTACTTTTTTACCGTGAATCT
>MGXL01000057.1:0-3777 GCA_001801365.1 Gammaproteobacteria bacterium RBG_16_57_12
CCATGGTGGTGCCGGTGTGCGCCGCCATCGAGTCCGAGCTTTCCGAACTGGAAGACGCGGACAAGAAAACCTTCCTAGCCGATCTGGGACTGGAAGAACCGGGGCTGAACCGCGTCATCCGCGCCGGCTACCAACTGCTGGGCCTGCAAACCTACTTCACTGCGGGCGTCAAGGAAGTGCGCGCCTGGACGGTGAAGGTGGGCGCCACGGCGCCCAAGGCCGCCGCCGAAATCCATACCGATTTCGAGCGCGGTTTCATCCGCGCCGAGGTGATCGCCTACCGGGATTTCATCGCTTACAAGGGTGAACAGGGCGCCAAGGAGGCCGGCAAACTGCGTCTGGAAGGCAAGGACTATATCGTGCAGGACGGCGACGTCATGCACTTCCGCTTCAATGTATAAGGCCTTGACTTTCAAGGCCAAAACCACGAAAATTTCGCTTCCTTGAAAAGGCTACGTAGCTCAGCTGGTTAGAGCACAGCACTCATAATGCTGGGGTCGGTGGTTCGATTCCACCCGTAGCCACCATTCATAGTAGTGCGCATAGAAATCACGCAATTGCTGACGTGATATTTTCCCGAATCCCTTTTTCTGTTCCTTCATAGCTCTACTTGTCACAACGGCTTGATTCACGTCTGCGTCTGCGCAGCTTCTATGTAGCGCTTCTCCAAAGCACGCCACAACTAAACGAACGTTAAACCTGAATTCAGGTTTAATCTTTATTTCAACTTAGCCTCATAATGCTCCCGAAGCATTTTAAGGAGGAGTATAGACAATTCCAACACACGCAAGCTTTACTAATTTACGTTGGATTTCTTTACAGGTATCTGGATTATTTTCATATGCTGGAAAGCTTAATTGGGGGATTAATGAGTGCCCAGGAGGCTGGCCATCTTGTGGGTCTGGTCGTACAGTTAGCCCTAAGTTCTCTAGCTCAGCAACACTTAAGCGAGCTACATAATAACCCTTTTTATTTTCCCCGGCTTCCGCAACCCGCCTTGCAGTTACAAACATTTCACGAAAAACTGAAATACCATCAATATCATTCTTATTTGGCACAAATGCAACACGTTGTATCGGTTCATCACACCCTAATTTATACCATTGCGGGTTATTAGATATTCTTCTTAATACATATTCATCATTGGTAACAGGATCATGTTGGTCCTTCACTAAATTAAAATCCTATTTATAAATTTATCGGTATATCTATCTAAGCCGCTATATAATCGATGTCATCACTATTAATATTACTTCCTGTGCTTGAACGCCAATTACTTTTCCAATGTATAGTTGGTTTGTTTGGCAGTTCAAGCATCCATCGTGCAACGTAAGGCTCCGAGATCTCTGCTTCTAAGTACTGTCCATCCTTTTGCCATTCAAGAATGATATCTCCTAATGGCGATACTACGACTCTTGTTGGAGGAAGTACTTTACGTGCACAAGATTGATTGCAGAGATCTATTACACTCTCCAAAACCTTACCATCAGGCACTTCTGCACCCTCTCCATCCCAGTTATCCTTCAACCTCGAAATATCGCATAAATTATCTATGATAACTTGCCACTGCTTTTCAATTTCTAGTGAAATATTTGATAGGAAAATATCTGGCTTTAATACATGACGTGATCCATCGTAACTAGTTTCAGCACGGCTCATAACATCGCTTATATTTGTCTTTGCGAACATATTCATGTTCTCCTTTTCCAAAACCTATGAGCATCATCACTTGTCATATCTGCAAATGAACGAACTATCATTTCTCGACCTAAGTTAAATCCATTAATAAGACCCAATCTATCATCTTCGACTGGCCCCCGCGCCGTAAGTTGTATAACCATGATTTCATCGCCGTCCGCAGCACCCACCCTGGCATGCTTAATAGCTATATAAAGACGTCCTTTATTATCACCAATAGCCAAGCTCCATTCACCATTAAATCCATCAAGATTACTGCCTACTACTGTAGCGGCCGGTGCCATTAAGTTTATTAAAATTTTGTCCCAGTCTTTAGGGGACTCCCAAAGCTCGCCCTTTGGCAAATGATTGACATATGACACTTCCCACTGATTAAACCTAAGCTTCTTATTGCCTGCGTTTATAACAAAACCTTCAAACTTATCTAGTAACTCTTGATACTCCGGAAGAATCTCATCGTAGCTAGGATAGTTACTTGCTCCCTTTCTCCAGTTATAAATAAATCGACTGTCCTGTACTTGAATCATTCGCTGCCAATCAGAACGAATTATCTGGGTCCGCTCGGACTGCGGAGCATGAGCAATCCTGAGCCCACGATTTAATATCCATCCTCTCTCATTACCAAAACGCTCGAATTGATCGTCAATCCTAGGGACTTCTTGAACCTGAATCCATTGGTTATCAAGATAGTTTTTCCAAAACCAACCAGCATGCGCATTTGAAAAAATATCAAGGTGCTCAAATTGAGCACTTAATATGGTCTCTATTACGGGGGGGTTATCAAATTTAGGAAGTTTATCAATCATCTGGATATGATCATATATCATTTTATTTAGCAATCAAATGGCTAATTGGCAAAACTGAACTTAACTTTTCAGCCAAGGTTTTATGTTACATTCCTGTATAACATTCAACCGCGTTGTAGTGTCATTGTAGCGCAAGTGAAATACGTTTTAATCCAATGGAAATAACGTAAGTCACAGTTATTAAAAGGAATGTTCGTATTCTGGTCTAGCTCGTAATACTGGGGTCGGTGGTTCGATTCCACCCATAGCCACCATGATTCTTCAAGCAGGCAGCTTAAGATAATGGCTGCTCACAGAGCCACCCCGGGGTTCAATGTAAAATCAGGCTGCCCCGCCAATTATCCTATATGCAGTAATCAATGGATTTCCGCTCCGGCCGAACAAATCTTTAGACGGGTCAATGCACCCTGGTAAATTCGGCAAGTTGGCACACGCGGGGTTATTTCTCAGACAGATTGAGTGTGCCTGTTACTGATCCCGTGCCCTGGAAACATTGAAGCAGATCGGGCAGGGTGCAGGGCTGTTCAGGATTCCGTCAGCCTGACCAGGACCTTCCCGGCTTCGAGTTTTACGGGATAGGTTGTGGTGCAGCCCACATCGGGGGCCACCGCCACACCGGTTTCCAGCTCGATTCGCCAGTCGTGCAGCGGACAGGCCACCCGCTTCCCGTACACCATACCCTGGGAGAGCGGGCCGCCCTTGTGCGGACAGCGATCGCGCAAGGCAAACACCTCGTCATCCAGGGTGCGGAAGACGGCGATACTGCCCTGCGGTGTATTGACGACGCGCGCGCCCTGGCGCGGAATATCGCCCAATTCACCCACTTCGATCCATTCAGTCACATTGCTTATCTGCTCTTTTATGCCTTGCATAGTGTCAACCCCTGAAATTACTCGACCTGCTCATATTCTAGTGTAGTGTGCCGGTGATATGCGGGCTAGCTCACCTGCATCAGCGGCTCATACTCATGGCTTGCCACTCCCTGCTGCGCGCGCGCCTCCCAGGGATCGATCTGGGCATGACGCTGCGATTCCGTAAAGCGCTGATGCAACTCTGACCTGCCCTGGGGATCGTCCACCACCCGGCTGCGGATGTAGGTAAGCCCGACCCGTTCCACCCAGCCCGCCGAGCGCTCCTTGTAATGCCCCTCTTCGCGATAGAGCTGCAGGAAGGCGGCGCCGTACTCGATGACTTCCTCATCGGTCTTCACCTTGCACAGGAGATCGGTCGCGCGCACCCTGACGCCGCAGGTGCCGCCGATGTGCAGCTCCCA
>MGXL01000057.1:3790-4045 GCA_001801365.1 Gammaproteobacteria bacterium RBG_16_57_12
TCCCAGCCGGAGTCCACACCGACCGCCCCGAGATCCTTGATGGTGGCCTCGGCGCAGTTGCGCGGACAACCGGAGACGCCGATCTTGAATTTGTGCGGCGTCCAGGCGCCCCAGAATACCTGTTCCATCCTGATGCCGAGCCCCAGCGCGTCCTGGGTGCCGAAGCGGCACAGCTCCTTGCCGACACAGCTCTTCACCGAGCGCACGGCCTTGGCGTAGGCGTAGCCCGAACTCAGGCCCGCCTGGCCAAGCTCA
>MGXL01000057.1:4066-5360 GCA_001801365.1 Gammaproteobacteria bacterium RBG_16_57_12
TCCTTTTTGACAAAGGGGATCGCCAGCCGCTGGCCGCCGGTGACCTTGACGGGCACGTTCAGGCGCTGCGCGCAATCGGCGATGGCGTGCAGTTGCTGCGCCGTGGCAAGTCCGGCCGAGATGCGCGGCACCACCGAGTAGGTCCCGTCCTTCTGGATGTTGGCGTGCACCCGCTCGTTGTGCACGCGCGATTGTGGATCGTCCTGCGCCTCGCCTGGCCAGGCGGCGATCACATAGTAGTTGAGCGCGGGGCGGCAGCTGGGACAACCGTCCGGTGTGCGCCATTCCAGATAGCGCATGGTCGCCGGGATGCCGGTCAGGTGATGTTCGCGGATCGTGCGGCGCACTTCGTCGTGACTGTAATCGGTGCACTCGCACACCGGTTTCGCCTTGGGGGCGGGCGAGTAATCGCCGCCCAGGGTCAGCGCCAGGATCTGCTCCACCAGTCCCGTGCAGGAGCCGCAGGAGGCGGAGGCCTTGGTATGGAAACGCACCTCCTCCAGGGTGAACAGCCCCTTGTCGCTGATGGCCTTGACGATATCACCCTTGCAGACGCCGTTGCAGCCGCACACCTCGGTGTCGTCACTCATCGCCGCCGCCGCATTCTTGCCGCTGTGGCCGGCCGCCCCCAGGTGCCCCTGTCCGAACATCAGCTGACCGCGCACATCACTTACGTCCGTCCCGGAGCGCAGCATCTCGAAATACCAGGAACTGTCGATGGTGTCGCCATAGAGAACCGCGCCGCGGATCTGGTTGTCCTGCACGACCAGTTTTTTGTAGACACCCTCCGCCGGATCCTGGAACACGATGGCCTCGCCGGACCCCTCGCCCAGAAACTCCCCCGCCGAGAACAGATCGATGCCGCTGACCTTGAGCCGGGTCGCCGTGACAGAGCCCTCGTAACGGGCGTAGCCCAATTCGGCGAGATGATTGGCGCAGACCTTGGCCTGTTCGAACAGCGGTGCGACCAGTCCGTAGGTCTTTCCCCGATGCTGGACACATTCGCCGAGCGCATAGATGCGCGGGTCATAGGTCTGCAGGGTGTCGTTCACCACCACCCCGCGTTCACAGTACAGACCGGCCCTGGTCGCCAGATCGATATTGGGCCTGATCCCCACTGCCATGACCACCAGATCGGCGGGGATCTCCTGCCCACCGCGCAGGCGCACGCCGGCTACCCGTTCCTGACCCAGAATCGTCTCGGTGTGCGCCTGGGTGACAAACCGGATGCCGCGCTCCCCCAGCGCGCGCTGCAACAGCGCCGCCGCCGGCTCGTCGAGCTGGCGCTCCATCA
>MGXL01000057.1:5446-5720 GCA_001801365.1 Gammaproteobacteria bacterium RBG_16_57_12
ATCACGACGGCATGCCGCCCGGGGCCTGCCACCTCCAGCATCTGGTCCACATCGTGGATATCGCGAAAGCCGACCACACCGGGCAGATCGCAACCCGGCACCGGCAGGATCTGCGCGCTGGAGCCGGTCGCCAGAATCATCCGGTCATAGGGCGTCTCCAGCCCGGACTCGGTGCGCACCACACGCCGGCGGCGGTCGATGGCGCTGACCCGCTGCCCGCTAAACAGCCGGATGCCGTGATCCCGGTACCACGTTTCGCCATTGAGCATGATCC
>MGXL01000057.1:5729-9726 GCA_001801365.1 Gammaproteobacteria bacterium RBG_16_57_12
TCTTTTCCCCGGCGAGCACCTCCGAGAGCAGGATGCGGTTATAGTTGCCGTAGGGCTCGGCGCCGAATACCGTGATGTCATAGAGATCGGGGGCGATTTTCAGCAGCTCTTCCAGGGTGCGCACCCCGGCCATCCCGTTGCCCACCAGAATCAGTTTCTGTTTCATAGCGTGTTCCTTTATTTTCCTATGCAAGACATGCGATGCCTGTTGTCCGCTTGACAGAGCAAATCATGTGCCATCAAATCGCGGGCATCCTGTTTTGGGTGCAACTTGCTCATGTGTAATGGAATTTTTTAGGCCTCGCCGTTCTTCTGCTGTGCAGGGAATGCGGGGCGATGCTCTAAAACAGAACATACACGCATGCGTTATGTTCTAAAGTGGGGCATTACAGGGGATGGATATATTGCGAAGAGAACTAGGCGCAATTCACGCCTCATGGCGCTCATTCAATAGGTCAAATATTTACCAAACTCGGTCTTGGCTTCATTGATGGAAATGGCCAGCCCAAAGCCCTCGGCGCTGACGAATTCGGCCATTTTCGCCGTATTCACGCCCACGACCTTGCCGGATTCATTGATCAATGGACCGCCGCTGTTGCCGGGCAGAATCTGCGTGTCGGTGATGATGTACTCATCCTTGAGGCGCGTGACCACGCCGGAGGTCATGGCATCTTTCAGCCCGATCGGGCTGCCGATGGCGAACAGGGTGATGCCCTGGGATAAGGCATGGACCTCGCCCCGTTTTAGAAAAGGCGTCGCATGACCATCCAGCTTCAACAGGGCGAGATCCAGTTTCTTGCTGACGGAAACCAGGCGGGCGGTCAGTTTGGTTTCGTCTTTAAGGATGATCCTGAAACTGTTTGAAAGCGTAGACAGCCCGCTTTTCATATTCAGATCGGATCGGGCGCTTTCGAATGCCCGTTTTTGCGCATCGACATTTTTCTTCGCCTCGTAATATTCCTTACTGCGATCTTCGTATCGATCCTTGAACATTTCATATTCCTCTTCTGCAATCCGTTTCTTGCTGCCGCTTGCCTCTGCGATCCATTTCTTGTAGGAGTCCAGCTCGCTCTTCATCTTCTCCAGCTGTGAGGCCATGCCCTGAAGTCTTCGGTTGGCCTCGTTGAAGTCATCCTGCCTGCCCTCCATCTGATCCTTCAGGTCCTTATAGAAGGTCGATTCGGCCGGTTTGACCACGTGTCGGTTGGTCAGGATATAGCCGTTCTCGGAGATAAAGAAACCGGAGCCTTGCGCCAGGGGCGTTTCGATCGAAACCACTGACAGGGTAGCTTCTTCGATCGGGGTACGCGGCTTGAATTTATCGTGCAGCTTTTTTACGAGGTCGGAAGAATCATCCTTGGTCTTGTAGGCCTTGCTTATTGTTTGCCGGGGCTGGGTACCGGGGGGCGGGGTGTCGCTAAAATGCCAGGTGCCGTTCTCATCCTGATATTTATACACCTCTGCGATAACGGGACTGCAAAGAACAAAACACACTATCAGGCCGTAACTTGCTTTATGGATATGGCGCATTGTGGACTCCGTTTGGCGATTTCCATCGGCTATCAATCAGCAATTATAGCCTTAACCATTACGGCTATAGCAGATGTTTTCCGTCAAATACATCCGCTTCAAAGGAAAGGGGGTCAATGCCTGCAAAACAGCCGAGATTGGCCCGGTAATGACCTGGCATGCGCGCCGTTTCGTGAAAGGTATAGATTCCGCAATTTTTGCAAAAATAGTGCTTGGCCGTCTTTGCGCCGAACTGATACAAGCCCAGCAAGCCGGCCTGTGCATCGATTTTGAATTTTTCCGGAGCAATCGCCTCTGGAGTCATCATGGCGCCCTTGCGGGAACATATCGAGCAATTACACCGGAGCCCTTTGACGATCGTCTCCCCTTCAAAGGAAAAACGAACGGCGCCGCAATGACAGCTGCCGTTGTACAACTCGGTCATTCCATGCTCCCCGAATCCAATCCCATGCGTTACAAGCATCTGGCGGCGGGCGAGTGCGCACCTACCGCCTGAAAGGAGCCGCTGCTGGTCCAGTGATTACGTCGGATTTTAATACCGCGGTTTGCGTTGCGGAGGACGATCGCTTTTGGGCTTGGCCTGACTTACTTTTATATTGCGACCCTTCAGCGGGGTTTCATTGAGTGCCTTGATGGCGGCATCGGCCTCGGAGTTATTGGGCATTTCCACAAAGCCAAAACCTTTTGATTGCCCGGAAAACTTGTCCGTGATGAGAGCCACTTCCGAGACTTGTCCGTATGCAGAAAAGGCTTCTTTCAGGTCGCCTTCGGTTACGCTATAAGCCAGATTGCCAATATAAAGTTTCATGTATCTTTCTCCCGATTAATGTGCGTTGCCAATAATAGCACTATCGTATATCCAATCCTACCAATAATTGGATGGCGCAAGGGCACGCCTATGGATATCTGTGTTAGTGTAACCGCCTCGGAGGAAATTCCATGACTATGCTAATCCTTGGATTGATAGTGTTTTTTGCAACACATTTGATCCCCGCTATGCCGGCGATAAAGCAGGGCCTGATCAGCCGGCTGGGTGATAAAATTTACCAGGGCCTGTTTGCGCTGGCATCGCTGGCCGGATTTGTTCTGATAGTCTGGGGCATGGTGCGCGCACCTGAAATTGAAGTTTGGCAGCCGCCGGCCTGGGGGCGAACCGCGGCGCCTCTACTGATGTTGCTCGCCCTGTATTCCCTGGCGGCCAAGGATATGCCGTCGAATCTGAAACGCCTTACCCGCCACCCGATGCTGTGGGGCGTGGCACTGTGGGCAACTTCTCATCTGTTGAATAACGGCGATCAGGCTTCCATACTGCTGTTTGGCGGTTTTTTGCTGTATGCGCTGTTTGACATGTGGTCGGCCAATCGCCGTGGCGCGGTCAAATCCACCGTCCATTACCCGTTGACGCAGGAATTGAAAACGGTTGTCACCGGCATTGTGGTCTATGCCGTGTTACTGTTTTTGCATCCCTATCTGTTTGGTGTGGCGGTTATCTAGCTGTATTAGCGGGCGGCGCCCCGGGGTCGGCGCTGTTCACTTCGACCCAGCGCCGGCCGCCCGGGCCGGTTTCCTGCTTCCAGAATGGCGCGATCTGCTTGAGATAATTGATGATGTGACGACAGGCATCGAAGGCATCCGCACGATGCGCCGACCACACTACGACCAGTACGATGGCTTCATCGGGGGTGATCTCGCCATGGCGATGCACCACCAGGATGTCGATCAGATCCCATTGCTGCGCCGCATGCTGACAGACCTGTTCGATCTGCCGCTCTGCCATGCCGGGATAATGCTCCAGGGTCATGCGCGTAACATCCTGGCCGTCATTGAAATCACGCAGACTGCCGACAAACGATACCGTCGCGCCGTATTGGCCTTGCGGCAAATGCTGAACCTGATACGCACTGGCCATGGCGTAAGAATCGAAGGGTTCGGCCTGCAGAATGATCTTCATTTCAGCCGCCAGTCACCGGCGGGAAAAAGGCCACTTCATCGCCATCCACCAGGACATGAGTGGGCCTGGCATATTCCATGTTGACGGCAATCAGGATATTGGGCGGCAGGGGTTCCGTGGCAAGATGACGTTGCCAGAGATCATCCACCGATAAAAGCTGTGACTCCAACTCCAGCATTTTTTCATCGCAGCCCATGCGCTCGTGCAGGCTGGCAAAATAGCGGACGGTGATTTTCATGACTTCACTCCTGGTCACCACGCTGCCAGTGGCCGGACTTGCCGCCGCGCTTGGCCAGCAGACGGACATCGCTGATCCACATGCCGCGATCCACCGCCTTGCACATATCATAAACGGTCAACAGGCTGATCTGCACGGCGGTCAGCGCTTCGATTTCGACACCGGTCTTACCACAGCAGCGCACCGTCGCTTCGCAGCGCACGGCGTTACCCGGCACATCCGCGGTCAAATCAATGTCCACCGCCGTCAGATGAATCGGGTGGGCCAGCGGAATCAGA
>MGXL01000057.1:9830-10099 GCA_001801365.1 Gammaproteobacteria bacterium RBG_16_57_12
CATATGAATCACGCCCCCGGCAATCGCCTCGCGCTCGGTATCGCTCTTGGCGCCGATATCCACCATGTGGGCTTCACCCTGTTCATTGAAATGATTCAGATGTCTTTTCATCGTAGCTACTCACGTGATTGACGGATAGGCCAGTCACCCTGGGTTGCAGCGACAGGGCCTTGAAATAAGCATACACCGGTTTGCCGGTTTGCAGCTCCAGATCCCGCCGTGAACGGCGGGAGATGCGCGCCAGCAAGGGGCAGCCGATATCCAGCTCC
>MGXL01000057.1:10216-10462 GCA_001801365.1 Gammaproteobacteria bacterium RBG_16_57_12
GCGGGCACATGCAGGCGCATGGGCCTGCCCGGTGGGGTGGAGCAAAGCGGTACCCAGATTTCGTTATCCTGGCAGGCCACGCTGGTCAGGCCATCCGCCGCCACATGCCGCGTCACCCGGCCTTCCAGCACCGCGCCGAGCATGCCGCCCAGCTGCCGGGCCAGATCCACCCGGGTAAAGACCTCGGCGGCCGCACCGGCACACAGCACCTTGCCCTGCTCGAGCATGACCACGGTATCGGCCAAC
>MGXL01000058.1:0-285 GCA_001801365.1 Gammaproteobacteria bacterium RBG_16_57_12
CCCACCCAGTCTCCGGATGATATCACCTTCGAACTGACCTGCTGCGCGCTATGACGCCCCGGACCGTCAAATGTCCGACCTGCGAAAAACCCGTAGCCTGGACATCAGACCAACTCTGGCGCCCCTTCTGTAGCGCACGCTGTAAACTGATCGATCTCGGCGAATGGGCGGACGAAGCCCATCGCATCCCTGGAGAAACAGCCCCGCTGCCGGAAGATCAGCCGCTTTAACCCGCCGTCTTGCGTCATTCTCGCGAGCTGCGCTCGCTCCCACAGATCAACATAC
>MGXL01000058.1:309-373 GCA_001801365.1 Gammaproteobacteria bacterium RBG_16_57_12
AGGCGCGAATACCGGCGATTCCCTGAGCTCCATGATCCCACGCCTGATTCAACATCGACTCATC
>MGXL01000058.1:383-6856 GCA_001801365.1 Gammaproteobacteria bacterium RBG_16_57_12
AAGGCATATACCGGGGCGCCGGCCTGCTCGGTAAGCCCATACAGGCCATCCCAGCCCAGCGGCATGGCCTGCGGGTGGCTGGCCGTCACCCGCACCGGTGACACCACAACAAAGTCCACTCCTATACGGCAGGCATGCCCCAGTTCGCGTGCATTGTGGCACGATGCGCCAACCCACTTATCCTTCACCAGCGGGCGCTGCGCTAGAGACATCAGGCGTTCCGCCGTCAGATGCACGCCATCGGCATTCAATTCCATAACCAGCTCCGGCGCGGCATTGAGCAACAGCGTTGCCCCTCTGGCCCGGCACAGACGTATCGCCTGTTCGGCCAGCGCGCGATAATCTCCATCACCGAGGGTCTTGGCACGTAACTGCACCAGGCGGATTCCCTGGTGCAAGGCCGCATCCAGAGAGGCTAGGAACGGCGCGACTGCGCCAACCGGTTCCGGCGTGATCAGGTAACGGGCAGGCAAGCGCGCGGCTGCAACGATCGGCAGATTGGCCGCGGGGAAGTGATAGTGCGCAAGATTCTCGGGCGCAACCCAGGCGATGGCCTGGCCTTCCCGCCCGATCGCGTGGCCGGCGAAGTCAATGACACGCCAGACATCCAGTACGACCGACTGCTCCGGGTAATCATGGCGTATGCGTATCAGGGGGCGGGCCTGGGCCAGTGAGATACCCAGTTCTTCCTCCAGCTCCCGGGACAAGGCGGCACGGATATCCTCACCTTGTTCCACTTTGCCGCCGGGAAATTCCCACAGACCGCCCTGATGGGCATCGGCACGGCGTTGTGAAATCAGCACCTGACTGCGCTCGTTGCTGATAACGGCCACCGCGACATGCATCTCACGATTCATTTTGTTGTCATGTGCGATATTCGGCGTTGATGCGCACATAGTCATAGGAAAAATCACAGGTCCATACCTGCACGCTCTGGTTACCACGTCCCAGTTGTACACGGATAGTGATCTCCTCGCGCTTCATCACCGTCTGTCCCTGCGCCTCGGTATAGCGTGGGTCCCGACCGCCCCCACTGACAATACACACCTCGTCGAGATGGACATTGACACGATCCAGGTCCAGATCGGCCAAGCCCGAGCGTCCAATGGCGGCCAGAATACGTCCCCAGTTGGGATCACTGGCGAAGAAGGCGGTCTTCACCAGGGGGGAATGGGCGATACTATAGGCCACCGCTTCACATTCCTGCTCGCTGCCACCTTCGTTGACCTCAATCGTGATGAACTTGGTAGCTCCCTCACCATCGCGAATGATTTTCTGCGCCAACTCCTTACACACCTCGGTTACCACGGCACAGAGCTGGCGAAAAGCGACACTGGCAGAATCGTCGATAATCGGCAGGCCGGACTGACCAGAGGCCATCAGCACGCAGGCATCATTGGTGGAGGTATCGCCGTCGACCGTAATGTGATTGAACGACTGCTGCACCGCCCGAACAAGACAGTGCTGCAACAGTGATTGGGTGACGGCGGCATCGGTCGCGATAAAGGCCAGCATGGTCGCCATATCCGGGCGGATCATGCCAGAACCCTTGGCAATGCCGGTCACGGTGACCGGGCAGCCATTGATCTCGATCTGCCGCGAGGCGCCCTTGGGCGCCGTATCCGTGGTCATGATGCCCCAGGCGGCATCCTCCCAGCCATCTTCATCCAGCCTGGTATAGGCCGACGGAATCGCGGCGGTGATTTTTTCCGCCGGCAAAGGCTCGCCGATCACCCCGGTGGAAAAGGGCAGCACCTGTTGCACCTTGCACCCGGACGCCTGCGCCACCGTCTCACAACATTGCCCTGCCCGCACCAGACCGTCGTCACCGGTTCCGGCATTGGCATTGCCGGTATTAATCAGCAGCATCTTCGCTCTGGCCAGTGTAATATGTTCACGCGCCATGATCACCGGTGCAGCACAAAAGGCATTACGGGTAAATACCGCAGCACAGGTGGCTGTATCCGCAAGCGCGATCAACACCAGATCCCGGCGGTCCGGTTTTTTGATCCCCGCACACACCGTGCCCAGGCGCACGCCTTTGACCGGCTTCAGTTCCGGCAATCCTGGCAGTCCAACAGCCATATCAATATCTCCACGAATAGGATTTCGAGGCCCCCATATTACTGATAGGTACGGCGCCATGCCATATAGTGTAATTTTATATTCGATCGAGAGTTGTTATGATTAAAGCGGAATAACACAGGGGCATCCAGACATGAACAGACGAGTTCTTATCAGCACACTTTTCATACTGTACGTCACTATTCTGACGGGTTGCCAGTCCTTGCCAGAGTCGGATTCCAAAAATGCAAAACTCTATGTCGCTAAATGCAGTGGCTGTCACAAGGCCCCCAGCCCTGCAGATCACCCCTACAAGTTATGGGATCGCCTGTTCACCATGATGGAACGCGGCTACCAGCATCCGGACATGCCGCCACTCAGTCAGAAAGAATGGCTGACCATACGCGAGTATTTTCAAAAGTACGCCCTGCCTGATCCGGAGAATCCATCAAAGCCATAGCGCATGTCTCAGGCGAGTTCGCCATGACAATGCTTATATTTTTTCCCTGAGCCGCAGGGGCAGGGTTCATTGCGGCCGACCTTGCGCTCCTGCCGTACAAAGGGTTCGGCTGGCTGGGCACCCTGGTCATTTTTCTCCGACTCGCCCTCGGTCATGGCCGATGCCTGCTCGTGGGTATATTGCACCTTGGCAGGTGGCCGGCGCTGTGCCTCGATAGCCTCGACATCTTCCTCGGCACGCACCTGGACGCGCGCCAGAATCTTGATCACGTCAAAGCGCATGTTATCCAGCATGCGCGAAAACAACTCGAAGGCCTCGCGCTTATATTCCTGTTTCGGATTCTTTTGCGCATAGCCGCGCAAATGAATGCCCTGGCGCAGATAATCCATCGCCGCCAGATGTTCTTTCCAGGCGCTGTCCAGCACCTGTAACATCACGGCCTTTTCGAAATGGCGTATAACCTCGGCGCCGGCCTGGACCTCCTTGGCGGCGTAGGCCTGTTCCATCTGCTCCAGGATGCGCTGGCGCAGGGTCTCTTCATGCAGCGTGTCGTCGCTGTCCAGCCAGTGCCGGATATCGACATGCAGCGCCAATTCGCTCTGCAAGGCCTCCTGCAGCCCCGGGATATCCCACTGCTCTTCCAGGCTCTGCGGCGGAATAAACCCGTTGATCATTTCATTGAGGACTTCCCCGCGCATGGACCTGATGGTCTCCACAACATCCGCCGCCGCCATCAGATCATCGCGCTGGCGATAAACCACCTTGCGCTGGTCGTTGGCCACGTCATCGTATTCCAGCAGCTGTTTGCGAATATCGAAGTTATGTCCTTCGACCTTGCGCTGGGCGTTTTCGATGGCCCGGCTCACCCAGGGATGTTCGATGGCCTCGCCTTCCTGCATGCCGAGTTTCTGCATCAGTGCGGCGACACGCTCCGAGGCAAAGATCCGCATCAGGTTGTCACGCAGTGACACATAAAAGCGGCTTGAGCCAGGATCGCCCTGACGCCCGGACCGGCCACGCAACTGGTTGTCAACACGTCTTGATTCATGACGCTCGGTACCGATGACATGCAAACCACCGCTCTCGATCACCTGGGCATGACGTTTGTGCCAGTCCTCGCGCACCCGGGTCTTGGCCGCCTCGTCGGCGGTTTCACCCAGGGCCGTCAACTCAACCTCCAGATTACCACCCAGAACTATATCGGTTCCACGACCGGCCATGTTGGTGGCAATAGTCACAGCACCGGGCATACCGGCCATGGCGATTATCTCTGCCTCGCGCTGATGCTGCTTGGCATTCAGAACCTCGTGCCTGATTCTCTCTTTGTTGAGCATTTCGGAAATCCGTTCCGAGACTTCTACCGATGCGGTACCCACCAGCGCTGGCTGTTTGCGTTCCTGACAGTCCTTGATATCCTGAATCACGGCATGGAGTTTTTCCTGTTCGGTCAGAAATACCAGATCGCCATAATCGCTGCGGCAGACAGGCATATGCGTCGGAATCACCACCACTTCCAGACCATAGATTTGCTGGAACTCATAAGCCTCGGTATCCGCGGTACCCGTCATGCCTGAAAGTTTTGCATAGAGCCGGAAGTAATTCTGGAAGGTGATCGATGCCAGTGTCTGATTTTCCCGTTGAATCGGCACTCCTTCCTTGGCTTCGATCGCCTGATGCAGACCCTCGCTCCAGCGCCGGCCTTCCATGGTGCGGCCGGTGAATTCATCGATGATGACAATGCCATTATTGCGCACCAGATAATCCACGTTGCACTGGAACAGGGTATGCGCGCGCAGCGCGGCATTGAGGTGATGCATCAGATTGATATTGGCCGCATCGTACAGGCTGGCGCCTTCCTCGAGCAGTCCCATTTCCGTCATCAGCCCTTCGACATGCTCATGGCCCTGTTCGGAAATAAAAACCTGCCGCACCTTCTCGTCGACATAATAATCGCCTTCACTCTCCTCGGTCTCCTGGCGAACCAGCCGGGGCGCCAGCTGATTGAGCTTGAGATAGAGCTCGGTATTCCCGTCCGTGGGTCCGGAGATGATCAGCGGGGTGCGCGCCTCGTCGATCAGGATGGAATCCACTTCGTCGACGATGGCAAAACCCAGCCCACGCTGCACCTTGTCATCGATGCTGAAGGCCATGTTATCGCGCAGATAATCAAAACCATATTCATTGTTGGTGCCATAGGTAATATCGGCCTGGTAGGCCGCACGCTTGTCTTCCGGCACCTGGCTGGACAGAATCACCCCGGTACTCATTCCCAGGAAGCCATAGATACGCCCCATCCACTGCGCATCGCGTTGCGCCAGATAATCATTGACGGTGATGACATGGACGCCCTTGCCCGTCAGGGCATTGAGATAGGCCGGGAGGGTTGCCACCAGGGTCTTGCCCTCACCGGTGCGCATTTCCGCAATCTTGCCGTCATTCAGCACTAGGCCACCGATGAGCTGGACATCATAATGGCGCATGCCGAGCACGCGTTTGCTGGCCTCGCGCACCACGGCAAAGGCCTCGGGTATCAGTTCATTCAGGGCTGTTCCGGTAGCGAGACGTTGGCGGAACTCGGCGGTTTTGGCCCGCAAGGCATCATCCGTGAGTTCTTCCATCGCCGGCTCGTGCACATTGATCTGCGTAACCATCTTTTGCATACGCTTGATCAGCCGCTCATTTCGGCTGCCGAAAATCTTGCTCAGAAACGTACTAACCATACTTCACAATCCAGTGGGGAAAATAAAAAACAGCGACACGTTCCCGTGAATCTCACAGGAAACGCAGACGGAAGTGTATCATTGAGCGGCTTGGGAGGGTATCACCGGGAGGCAATATATCGCATCGGATCTACGGCACGGCCATTATGCCACACCTCGAGATGCACATGTGGTCCGGTAGAGCGGCCGGATGAACCCATCAACGCGATCCTTTCATCCTTTTTGATGGTCTGTCCTACCTTGACCAATATCTCCTTGTTATGTCCATAGCGGGTGGTATAGCCATCACCGTGATTGATTTCCACCAGATTGCCATAACCGAAACGCTTGTCTGCCCATGTCACGATACCCGAACCAAGCGCGAGCACATCGCTGCCTTCCTTGCCGGCAAAATCCACCCCTTGATGCATTTCTTTCTGCCCGGTAAACGGATCGGCACGGATGCCAAAGTACGAGGATATCCAGCCGCTGATAATCGGGCGGCCGGATGGTACGACTTCATTATAGACATTGCGATTCATCAACAGACTGCTCAATGCACCCATCTGATGATCGCGGTCTTTGAGTTGACGCTCCAGGCTCTCCAGGGAAGTGAGAAAATCCATCACGCCGATTTGTTGACGCCAATCGGATTCGGAAGGACCGCCCTGTGCCGGGGGATTTTCAAAATCAAACTCCCCTTTGTCCAGGCCCGCCTCGTCAGTGAGGCGCTGCCCCAGGGCATCCAGCCGGATGATGTGCCCCTGCAATTGTCCCAGGCGCATTGCCAGGGCACTGAGGCTGTGCTGGGCCTGCTGCTTGGCCTCGGCCAGATCCTGCCGGTACCTCACAGCCTCGGAGTCCCACCGTGCCTGCATTTCCGCCGGGGGCACTTCACCGTGTAGTTGTCCCCACTGAAAGCCGGCATAGACCAAGGCCAACGGCCCCAGCACCATGAACAGCGCCCCCAAGGCCAGCAGCTTCACCCGGCTGAGATGGATATTGGCCTGATTCGCCTGACTATTTCTTATCAGTATGATGTTCATATCTGATTATTTTCCTTAAGTTTCATCATCCTATGGCTATACTTTTTTGAATACTGGCACAAGTGATGGCATTATAGGGATTATCGGCAACGACCTGAAAATCATGACCAAATTAACCCAGTCCATCGAGACCATACTTAGAGGGGCCTCCGGCGAGCACCTGCCGCGCCTGATCCAGCGTGCCCAGCGACTCCATGAAATCAG
>MGXL01000059.1:0-254 GCA_001801365.1 Gammaproteobacteria bacterium RBG_16_57_12
AAGATCATACTTCTTTTCCCTGGTATTGAACCTGAAGCAAGGGCGCTATTCTTGGTCTAAATGCTAGTAAAGATCATACTTCTTTTCCCTGGTATTGAACCTGAAGCAAGGGCGCTATTCTTGGTCTAAATGCTAGTAGCTCGCGGCGATGCTGTCCAGTTTTTGTCTCCGCTATCTTGGATCCACTCATCCTTCATGCGTCCTGCGGGTGTTGGCAGCCATCCTCAGGACTCAGCAGGCTCCAGGCTCTCGCG
>MGXL01000059.1:268-4690 GCA_001801365.1 Gammaproteobacteria bacterium RBG_16_57_12
GGCGCGGTACCGATTGGCCATGTCCCTCGACCGCGTGCAGCTGCTCGGCGAAAAAGTGGCTTTCAAGCCCCGGGGTCTGCTTCAACAGGCGGTCGAAGATGACATTGATCTCGCCGCCTTCCAGTTCTTCGACCAGATCGAGGGCGTGGTCCAGGATGAGCTGATCGATGCTCCGGTCAATGCCGCGCAGCCGCCTGAGCAGGGCGCGTATCTCCGGATCGCTGATCCTGGGGATATAAGTAACCGCGGGCCGCAGCCGGGCCGTATACAGGCACAGCATCATCAGGCGGCCGTGTTCCTGCTCCTCGGCCTGAAGCTCGAGAAAGAATTCGCGCACCGCGGGCGGCTGATGGAATTTATCGGCCATGCGTTGATAGATGCGCGCGACGCGAAACTCGATCAAGGCGGAAATCCTGTAGGCCGCCCCCAGGTAACCCGGCATGGGAAAGTGGTATCGCGAATGGGCCTGCACCACATGATCGAGCAGGCTGGCCCCGCGACTGAACAACATGCCGAACCAGACGCCCAAGCCGAACAGTTGAATTATCCTTGCCGGGTGTTTGATGCAGTAATTCCGCCCAACGATATCAAGGCAATCCTTCGGAAGATCGATAGACGCCTTCACATTCATGGCAATCCCCTCATTACTGCTGTGTCACAAAGCGCTGAATGTCGCGGTGCGGGGTCGATTACCCCCGGATCATCACCCGGCGATCATCCGGCGCAGCGAGTCGACGTGAGAATCCGTGAGCGCATCCCGGTTGAACGGGAACGGCTCGCCCATGACGTAACCCTGGGCATAGTCGATATTGAGTTCGCGAACCTTGGCCAGGATGGCTTGACTGCTGACGTACTCGGCGACCGTCTTGATGCCCATGATGGTACCGACGCGCTGTATGGCCTGAACCATGCCGCATGTGGCCGGATCGTCCACAATGGCCTGGATCAGGTTGCCGTCGATCTTCAGAAAATCCACCGGCAGGTTTTTCAGGTAAGTGAATGAAGACAGGCCGCTGCCGAAGTCATCCAGCGCGAATTTGCATCCCAAGCTCTTCATGGAAGTGATGAACTCGCCCACGAGGCCAATATTGCTGATGGCCGCGGTCTCGGTCACCTCGAAACAGAGCATGTGCGCGGCCGCGCTGTGTGCCGTCAGAAAAGACTTCACATACTCGCGGAACCCCGCCTGCGCCAGTGATGTGCCGGAGATATTGATATTACAATATAACCGCGGCTCACCGTCGTGCAGCCGGCAGTACTCTTCGATATGCTGCAGTGTGTTGTCGATCACCCATCGGTCGATATCCGGCATCAGACTGAAGCGCTCGGCCGCCGGAATGAAGTTCAGCGGCGGCACCAGCTTGCCCTGCTCGTCGAGCATGCGCACCAGGATTTCGCAGTGTGGTATCTCCGAATCCTTCAGGGGCAGGATGATCTGGGCATAAAGGGTGAAGCGGTTGTCCTTCAGCGCATCGGTGATGCGTGATACCCAGTGCATCTCCCGGTGCCGGCGCGTCAACTCGATATTGGATGCCACATAGGCCTGCACCGAGTTGCGCCCGTGTTCTTTTGCCGCGAAACAGGCCGCATCGGCCTCACTCAGCAGCTCGGCCATATCCGGGCTGGCGCTGGTAATGGGAACCAGCCCGATGCTGGCGCTGCACTCGAAGATCTTGCCTTCCCACTCGAAACGAAAACCTCTCACCGCCAGGAGCAGATTTTCGGCTAGGCGCTGCGCATGTTCCAGGTCGCAGCCGTCGAACAGCAGACCGAATTCGTCACCCCCCAGGCGCGCCAGGGTATCCGTCTCGCGTAACTGCTCGCGCAGATAGGCGCCGAACCGGTTCAGCAGCTTGTCCCCCGCCGTATGGCCGCAGGTATCATTGACGACCTTGAACTGGTCGATGTCCAGATAACACAACCCATGCTGCTCGCCGCTGTTCCTGGAGCGTATGAGATGTTCGTTCAGGCGCCGCTCAAATTCCCGCCGGTTGATCAGGCCGGTAATGGGATCGTGAGTAGCCTGAAATGACATCAGATGCGGGACTTCGGGGCTTGCCATGACATCGTAAAACACCATCACGGCACCGACGATTTTCCCCTCCCGGTCATGGATGGGCGCGGCCGAATCCTCGATGTGGATTTCCTTGCCGTCCGGGCGGATCAGGACAGTGCCGTTGCTCATTCCGATCACACGCTTTTCGCGCAGACATTCCTCGACCGGGTTGGGCTCCTCCTGCCGGGTAACCCCCTTGACGATATGAAAGACCTCCTTGAGCGGCCGGCCGCGCGCCGCCTGCGTCGACCAGCCGGTCAGCTCCTCCGCGATGGGGTTGAGGTATTCCACGCGCGTCATTGCATCGGTGGTGATCACGGCATCGCCGATGGAACGCAAGGTCACCTCGGCCAGCTCCTTCTGCCGGAACACCATGTTGGCGATGGCGCGAACCCGGATCAGATAAACTGTGATCAACACGACCGACAACAGCAGCATGCCCAGGGAGAGCGCCAGCTGGCGGGTCGCCCTCTGCATGGCCTGCGCGGCGGATTCCGCGCTGACCTCACTGATGACCGCGGAAATATGAAGAATACGGTTGATGGCTGCGGTGGATACCTCCAGCCACTGCCCGGCACTGACGGTATAGCGTCCACTCTCCCCTTCCTGGTAGATACGCTCGCGAACGGCGTTGTAGTCTCCGTCAACGGCACCGTTATCAATAACATCGAGGGCGCTGCGCAGGCGCGCATCCATGCCAAGCAGCGTCTCGAACTGCTGAACCTCCCAGAGATGATGCTCGACCACACCCTGAGAAGACAGCAACTCGTCACGCACCGCATGGGGGATGGGCAGGCCCGCGCTGACGTAAAAGCCAAGTTTGCCGCGCTCCTGACCGCCGTGCTCGCTGGCCAGCCACAGCCACTGCTTCAATACATGATTGTAGAGCGCGATTTGCGGCTCCATCGACACCGAGTTCAGGATGATTTCACGCAGCCGCGCACTGCTGGCAATAAATTTCGTAATAGTATCGAGCCATACCCTGCCCAGGCCCGGGCCGGTGCCGGAAACCAGCGCGGCATCGACCTGCCGGCGGATGGCCGCCAGAGCCTGATAATCCTTTTGCGCCCGCTCCAGAACGATCCCTATCTGCGCGGTATCGGGCAGATCCTTTAGCAGCGCATGCACTTTCTGCCCGGCCTCCTGCCAGAGGGCATCATTTTCACGGCGCAGCCTGTCGATCTGCTGCCGGGTTTCCGGGGTTGCCACCGTGCCGCTACCCAGGGCCGCCGAGGTGATGCCCCGCTCGACGGCATAGATGGAGGAGGCGCGAATGATCTGATCGTTGATCTCGTTCGCCGCCAGCATCGCGCGCGCGGCATTATACTGCGAGTAGGCCTGCCAGGCCCACCCGCCCGCCAGAATGGCAATGAAGGCCGCCAGAACGAAAATGAACATGTTGAGGGTCTTGCGTGGATCATTGCGCATGGTCGCGGCTGTCCTTCCTGTTTATACAGGGCAAAGCGGACATATACCTGAGCTTCCACAGGCATATCCACTTCGTCATTTTAGATCCTATTGGCGCATGAACCATATGATTATGGTAGACGGGCACGAAAACGCAAGCCCCGGAAATGCTGGTCATGCTCAGGCAGGCTCGATACTCACTGCCAGCCCGGCATCCTCCCGCCCCGCCAGGAAGGGTTCGCAGGTCCAATAACCGGCCACCTGGGCCAGATCCCCCCCGACATAAATCAAAGGTATCCGTTCACGACGCCAGGGCGGAACACCCTGCTCCTGGAGCAGATGCTTGAGGCGGTGGCTCTCCGTTCTGCCGGGCAGGCGGCAGCGCTCGCCGCCCTGCCTGAACCGCACCGTCACCTCCCGGCCCGCGCAGAGTGACTGTTTGATGCCCTGCCCGATCCCGGGCCGGCAGACCAGGCGCTTACCCAGGCCGGGCAATTCCAGGGGCTGGCGCAGATCCCAGGGGATGACCTGCCGGACATCATGCGCCGTCAAGGGAGGCATGGCATACAGGCGATTGCGATAACGTCGCACCTCGGCGCCCGGCCAATGCACACAGGGTTCTGCATCCCACGATGCCATCAGTACGGTGTCAATAATCTGTTGCAGATGCCGGTGGTCCGGCAGCGGCAGGCCCTGGCGCCGCAGATAATGGCGCAGGACATTGCGGCAGCGTCCCTCGCTCATCTCCAGCAGGGCGGACACCGTCAGCGCCGCCTCATGACCGGCTTGGTGTCTATCTACTTCCCGAAGGCATACCATTTCATGGTGTCTATCTACTTCCCAAAGGCATACCATTTCATGGTGTCTATCTACTTCCCAAAGGCATACCATTTCACTGATCTCGGCCAGATCCTGCCCGGCATACTCATCGAGCAGGGCGGCCACCTCGGCGCAATGCC
>MGXL01000059.1:4838-5369 GCA_001801365.1 Gammaproteobacteria bacterium RBG_16_57_12
GAGCGCATAGTCATGGAGTTCGGCGCGGCTGAACCCCAGCAAGGGCCTCAGCAGCAGTCCGGCGGCGAAGGAAGCCCTGGCCGGCATGGCGGCCAGACCATGGGGTCCGCTGCCGCGCAGCAATTGCAACAATAAAGTCTCCGCCTGATCGTCCTGATGATGGGCTGTCAACAGATAATCTCCCGGCCGCATTACGCGGGCAAAGGCCTGATAGCGCGCCGCGCGGGCGGCCGCCTCGGGACTTTGCCCCGTCAGCGGATGGGCATGCACCTTGAACACCTCACACGGCACACCCAGGGCCTCGGCGATCGTCTTGCAATGCGCGGCCCAGGCATCAGCCCGGGGACTCAGTCCGTGGTGGACATGCAAAGCGTGAATCGCGGTTTCGGGAAACCGGTCGCGCAAGGCGCACAGGGCATGCAGCAACACGTGGGAATCCAGACCGCCGCTGAAGGCCAGCAGATAGCGCCGCGGCGCAGGTTCGCGGGCGAGGATAGGCCATAGACTCTGAGGATCAAAACTCATGACGCA
>MGXL01000060.1:0-1080 GCA_001801365.1 Gammaproteobacteria bacterium RBG_16_57_12
TGCATATCTGTTTTGGCGTACTGAAGCACCAACAGGCTTATTCTCCACTGGCGGCATAAATGCCACTTGTGGAGGTAGGGGGTGAGATGGTATCTACATTTAATTTGACGTGGACCACTCACAGAGGCGATAAATCGACCCCCAGGCGGTGGGCCACTTCTTCATAGGCCTCCACCACCCCGCCGAGCCCCTGGCGAAACCGGTCCTTATCCAGTTTCTTGCGGGTTTCCTTATCCCATAAGCGGCAGCCGTCCGGCGAGAATTCATCCCCCAGCACCACCTGATCCCTGAACAGACCGAACTCCAGCTTGTAGTCCACCAGCAGCAGGCCGGCATCCGCAAAGAGTTTCTGCAATACCCCGTTGACCTTGAAGGTGAGTTCCTTCATTTTCGCCACCTGTTCATCCGTAGCCCAGCCGAAGGAGCGGATATGGTATTCATTGATCATCGGATCATGCAGGGCGTCATTTTTGAGAAAAAACTCGAAGGTCGGCGGATTCAGGTCCAGACCCTCGGCCACGCCCAGACGCCGGCAGATACTGCCGGCGGCGATATTGCGCACCACGCATTCGATGGGGATCATCTTCAGCTTCTTCACCACCGATTCGGTATCGGACAGCACGCGCTCCAGATGGGTGGGGATCCCGGCCTGCGCCAGTTTCTGCATGATGAAGGCGTTGAACTTGTTGTTGATCTCGCCCTTGCGGTCCAGCTGCGCCACCTTCTCGCCGTCGAAGGCGCTCGTATCATTGCGAAAATGCAGGATCAGATAATCCGCCTGATCGGTGAAATAGACCGATTTGGCCTTGCCGGAATACATCTGTTTCATCTTTTGCATAGACATCCCCAAAACAAGTTGATAATTTAATCCACCTGACGCCAGTCCAGGCCAGCCTCCTGATCGGCGACGGCAATCCATTCCCCGGCACAATCCAGCGCCCCGGCCAATGCCTGCCTGGCCAGCTGCGGTGTGTTATGTTTCTCGCTGAGGTGCGCCGCCACGATGTGCTGCAGGCGTGAAGTATCGGCCGAGGCCAGCAATCGGGCGCTCTGTGTGTTATTCAAATGGCCGTGGCGGCC
>MGXL01000060.1:1112-1959 GCA_001801365.1 Gammaproteobacteria bacterium RBG_16_57_12
GGCCGTTGGCCAGTTTGGCCTCGTCGTGGTTGCACTCCAGCACCAGGGCATCGCAGCCGCTGAGCTGCGCCTCGATATGCGGCGTGACACAACCCAGATCGGTCAGGATCCCCAGCCGGGCACGGCCATTGCCGAACACAAACTGACTGGGCTCCCTGGCATCATGCGGCACAGGGAAAGGATGCACCGTAAGATCATTCACCGCAAAATCCTGATGACTGCTGAACAGATGCAACGCCTCCAGGGTATCGTTATCCCGCATCCCGCCATGAGTACCGTGGGTCATCCACACGGGCAGGCGATACTTGCACGCCAGCGCCGCTGCGCCATGGATATGGTCGGCATGTTCATGCGTCACCAGGATGGCGGTCAACTGCTCCGCGCTCATGCCCAGGCGGCCCAGGCGTCGCTCCGTTTCGCGCAGCGAGAATCCGCAATCGACCATCAGACAGGTGCGGCCCTCCTGGACCAGCATGGCGTTGCCCCGGCTGCCGCTACCCAGTAACGCGAACCGCACGCCACCCTCCGGTCACGGTTGCGGCGGCTCGGCCGGTTCAGGTGCGGATTGGCCCTCTGGCGCTACCGGCGCCGCCTTGTCTCCGTTCTTACAGTCGCACATGACGTCCGAATAGCGGGCGCTGCGGGTGGCTCCGGCCTCCAGATCCTTGATGCCCGCATCCGTCACCGGCGCGGATAAACCCGGCGGTAATTCCAGCGGCGGACCCAGTTTGGAAAGCTGATATTCCTCACTGCCAAGTTTGTGCGCACACCCCGTCAGAGCTGTCACCAGCACCGCAATGAATAATTTTGAACGCATATCAGTCGTTTCCTTATTGTTCAGATCACA
>MGXL01000060.1:1971-5568 GCA_001801365.1 Gammaproteobacteria bacterium RBG_16_57_12
ATGGCGCCGCGCACCTTCGCATGATACTGCTCCGACAAACGCGTCAGGGGCAGACGGATGCCGGCGGGGATCAGGCCCATCTCATACAGGGCCCACTTGACGGGAATCGGATTGGCCTCGACAAAGAGATGCTGATGCAGGCCGATGAGCGGCTCATTGAGCTGCCGGGCGCGTTCACGATCACCGGCAAGGGCCGCCGCGCACATGTCGTGCATGGCCCGGGGCGCCACATTGGCGGTCACCGAGATATCGCCCTTCGCCCCCAGCAGGATCAGGTCCATCGCCGTCATGTCATCGCCGCTGTAGACATCCAGGCGCTCGCCGCAACGGTCCATGATCTCCTTGCCGCGCGCCAGGTTGCCGGTCGCCTCCTTGATGCCGATGATATTCGAGATATGCGACAGGCGCTCCACCGTGTCGGGCAGCAGATCACACACCGTGCGCCCCGGCACATTGTAAAGAATCTGGGGAATCGGCACCGCCTCGGCGATCGCCCTGAAGTGCAGGTATAAACCCTCCTGGGTCGGTTTGACATAATAGGGCGTCACCAGCAGGCAGGCATCCGCCCCCGCCTCCATGGCCCCGCGGGTCAGGTCGATCGCCTCGCGCGTGCAATTGGAACCGGTACCGGCGATGACCGGGATCCGGTCATTGGCATAGGCCACTGTTTTGGCAATGACCTCGAGATGCTCCCGCTCGTCCAGGGTGGCCGACTCGCCGGTGGTCCCGACCGAGACGATGGCGTCGGTCTTGTTTGCGATATGGAACTCAACTAGGCGCTGCAAACCTTCGTAGTCGACGCTGCCATCGTCGAGCATGGGGGTTACCAGCGCTACCATACTGCCGTGAAACATGGCGATCTCCGGGAGAAAATTTCTGACACATGTTACTGTTGACAATATGATAACTCAAGAGACCCGCCCACATTGACAAAAGATGGGTAGTTACGGGGTATCTTGCAGCCGTTGTCGCAGGTATTCGAGCAGTTTTGGACGGTAGACCTCACGAAACGGGCCGAAGGCGGCGGTATGCCCGCCACCCTCCACCACCCATAACTCCTTATCCTTGCCCGCCTGTTCATACAGGTCGTAGGCATGGCGGATAGGAATAATCGGATCGGCATCTCCATGAATAATCAACAAGGGCGCCTTGAGCTGCCCGACCACCGCCTGCGGGCTGTACTGATCGCTGACCCCGAGGCTCAACGGCCATTGCAGCGGCCAGGTCAGGAAAAACCCGCCGAGTTTTTCACGAAAGATGCCGCGATAGCGGGCAAAGGCACTCTCCACCACCACCGCACGCAGGGGTATGTCCTCGGTGGCGGCCGTGTATAAAGCGATCGCGCCCCCCAGGCTCTGACCAAACACAATCAGGCGCGACGGATCGATATCCGGTCGTTCACGTATATACTGCAGGGCGGCGCGGGCATCGAGGTGAACGCCGTGAAGTTCAGCCTTCCCCTGGGAGAGGCCATAACCGCGGTAATCGAACAAAAAGACGTTATAGCCTGCGGCGGGAAGCCAGTATACCGCCCCGATGTGGGTGCTGATATTTTCCGCATTGCCGTGGAAAAACACCACGGTTGCCTTGGCCTCACCCTTGGCGCGCAGCAGCCAGCCGTTGAGCTGGGTGCCGTCCAGGCTTGGGAAATTGATCTCCTCATAGGCCAGGCCGAGCTGCGCGGGGGTCCGGACCAGCGTCTGCATAGGGTAAAAAAACATGCCGTTACAGGCGCTCAGCAGCGTCACCGGCAGCATGAGCATCATGAACCCTTTTATGATGCGGCCAGACACCCGCCGGCCGATCGCCCGATGATTAGAAATACACATAAACACCCGCCTTCACCGTACTGCGCCAGCCGTCATACAACCGTTCACGGCGGACATCCAGTTGCAGCGACAAGTCGTGATCAACGGCCCAGGACTGGCCAAATTCCAGCATGGTGCGATCCCAATCATCCCGGGTAACATCGGCCAGCTGTCTGAGCCCCAGCTGCATGCGCCATTGAGGACCGGGATTTAGCCGTAATCCCGCCTCCGCTCCCAGCGCGAGATTCAGGTCACTTTTAAATCGGTGCGACCCGGCCAGATCGGCGGAAAGCAGGGCGTACGACAGCACGGCCCTGCCCAGGCGATAACTCACCCCTCCGCCACCACGCAACACATACATCAAAGAATGATCGTCCGGCCGGACGGACAAAGCCTCCAGGCCCGTGGTGACGTTCCAGGAAATGCTGCCGAAGAAATCATCCCGGGGTTCGTAATTATCCAATCGAATCAATTGAAACTGATCCAGCTTGAAAAACTCGCCGCCAGCATCGGCATGATAATGCCGGCCGGCCAGTTTCCCGAACTCCAGGGCAAAATTGTCACTGTAGCCCGGCAAGGGATCAAGCCAGTCATGATGTACGGCACGCCAGCCGAATTCGAGGAAATCGCCCCCTGTATCCCCGCCAAGGGCAAGATGCAGGCGGGTGGTGCCATGCCCCTGATCGGGGCGTGTCGCCGGCGGCGGGATCGCGGGCGCCGTGGTCACCACATCCAGGGCGCTCCGGGCCAGCAGCAGTTCACGCTCACGATCATTCAGCTCGGCGGCAATCAGCTTGCCCTTGGCGATCTTGTCATAGCGGACATAATCATAAGCGAGATCCAGAATCTGCGCCTGCTCCTCTGGAGACATTTTCTGCAACTGCTCCTGGTGAGAGGAAAGACCGTCGGGGGGTACAGTGTTGCGCTGTGGCTTTTTAAGAGGCCCAACGAGGCTGTAGAAAAACCCCTTGAGGGGCCGAGCAAATCATTATTCGGGAGTCACTCAACCCCTCCCAGCGTGATGATCGCCGAATACAGCACGTTTTAAGAGGTCGATTTTGGTTCATTGAGATCCCGTTTTTTTGAAAATAAGTTTTTCTACAGCCTCAACGCTGCAAATCACTGGCGGCAAAAAGCAGAGCGGCGAGGAACGAGGAGCGGTGCTTTTTGACGTCCGAGTGCATTTGCCTTGTTGGACGAAGCCGCTTCGCGGAGAATGAGCCCCTCACGTCCGGTAAATTCTAAAATGTAACCTCACCCCCTCGTTCACGAGGGGCCACTCCACGCAGAGCAATGAGGTTACAGCACCATGAAACCACGTTCCCAGGCTACTTGCTATTCACCTTGCCCTACGCACGCTTCACCACAATGCACATTGTTTTAATTCCCAGCAGGGTTCATACTTATTCTGGCTTAGATGCCTATAGAATAGGCATTCGAGTCGTTACCCAAATTCAAGCACAGGAGGAATGAAAATGAAAAAAATGATGGGTGCATTAGCGATTGCCGCCCTTGTTACAGGATGTGCGACACCTATGCCTGTAGGCGGCCTTTATTGGGAAGGTAAAATACCACTTGATGCCGAAGGAGATGCGGGGGGTAAAACGGGTAAGGCGTGTATGACTTCAGTACTTAGCCTCATAGCTACCGGTGATGCCAGCATTGCAGCGGCTAAAGCCAACGGAAATATCTCGAAAGTATCTACAGTCGACTTCGAGGCAAAAAATATTTTGGGTATATACGGTACGCACTGCACTATCGTTACAGGCAACTAAGAAATCTCACAATA
>MGXL01000061.1:0-1971 GCA_001801365.1 Gammaproteobacteria bacterium RBG_16_57_12
GTAGGCGTAGCCGTCGGCGGTGTTGGAGTTGGCGGCGGTGCTCAGGCTGCTGGTGGTTACGATGTGCAATCCCTGGTACTCGGGCTTGAGATTGCCGGTGTTGTCCAGCAATACACCCTGTATGGCGATGAGGCGCTCATGGAGTTTGTCACGATTGTCGGTGAGGGTGATATCGGCCCCGGCGTGGAACAGTTCCCCCACGGCATTGACGATGTTCTCCAGGCTTTCTGCGGGTATGTGTGAAGCCGCTTCGAGGATGCCGCTAATGATGGCGATACCGCTGGTTGCGGTGTCGAGATTGGCGTCCAGCGTGGCGAGGAGGTTGTAGACGCCCAGGGAGTCGGTCATTTGGCCTGAGCCATGGCCCAGCGTGGTTCCCAATGAGGCGCTCTCGGTGTAGATTTCCTGCTTCCCGGCCGGTTGTTGCAGAAAGAGCCAGTCTTGCGATACGACGTCCATGGCGGCGGAGCCGACGACGTTGGTGATCTTGCCGGTGTCGAATCCGGGAGCGCCGCCCAGTTTGGCAAACAAGGTGTCGACATTGGTGTTGGCGAAGTTGAATCCCGCGCCGTTGACGGCAACAGCATCGTCTGTTGCTGATGGGAACAGTCGCGAGAATGCCATGGCCAGGTGGCCGCCGAGGGAGTGGCCTGTCACATCAACCACTGCCGTGCCGGGCAAGGTATCGGTGCCGGTTTGCAGACGGGTGTCGCTCAGTTGACTGGAGTTCACCGGCTGGAGGGTTCTCACGGTACGGCCGGGGTAATCAATGATGATGCTGCCGTTTGCCCGCAGGGTGGTTTCATAGGCCATGCCCGCTGCCGCGCTGATGACATAGGCCGCATTCAAGGCCGCCGTTTCGCCTAGCGAGGTTTCGAGTTTGACGGCATCATAGACTCCGGCATGAGTCAGGCTCTGCCAGTAGTTGTACATATCGACGATCTGGTCCAGCGCGATGCCGTCGGACACGATGTCGCCGATGTCGGCGGAGAGATCGGCATAGCCGGGCTGTGTGCCGCGGGTGGCAAAGACGTATTGGCCGGTCTGAATGTTCTTGAACAAGGTGGCGGAGAAGCCGGTGCCGTCGGTTAAGCCGAACAATCCGGGCGGTGAGGTGTATTGATCGACTACCTGCCAGTGGGTGACGAAGTCGGCGGCTTGGGTGGGGGAGAATTCTTTGGCGAGAAGCGCACCTTCAACGTCACTTCCATATTTTTCAAAGTCTGCATATGCAGCTTCAGAGAGTTGTGCTTGTTGGTACAGATTTTGAATCGTGTTCATTTCATAGCCCCCTTGAATTGTTCGACGAACTTGACAAATTGAATTGCTTTATCTCTACCTCCAATACAATCCTCATTATCTAACCAAATTTTCCAGCCTGACCAGCCGGCCTGGCGGCGCATCTGGGACGTAGAGAAACCTACATAGCGCGCCAATACTTCTCCATTATTACTATCAATTAACTCTCTGATGTCTGGCCATATATTCAGAAGGAGTTCATTTCTTTCCAAATATGCCAATTGTATCCGCTGATTAATTAATGCAGTATCTTTCCCATCAATTTTTTGATGTGGCCATACCTTATTCGCCACCAACGTCTCCATCACCCCAGGATTCTCCTGCTTCCACTGCTCCAGCGTCTTGTACACCCAGAACCCCGATTCCGTGGCGCAGTAGTATTGATGTGTGACAAGGGTCGGTATCCAATCCCAGAACACCGGCAGATAGACAATCAAAAACCCATAGGCCGCGCCCAGCCAGCGCTTCCTGCCTGTCCAGCCTTTTTTCTGCGCCCAGCGATACCCATAACGGGTCGCCCAGATCAGCAATATGAGGTAAAGCCCGAGTAATCCGAAGACGACTAGCCCGAACATGCGTGGCTCCTGTACGCCGGTGCCGCGCTGAAGCCAGGGCCGCGTAGCGACACCTTCCAATCGATCTGTTTTGAATAGCTACTGGCATCACCGGTGG
>MGXL01000061.1:2450-2557 GCA_001801365.1 Gammaproteobacteria bacterium RBG_16_57_12
AATGTCCGCCGCACACGGCTGGGGGGTTACCACCACCTTTCCCAAAGCGGACAATTCATGTGCTACAGAACCGGACAGTTCTATTTGCTCCTGACAAAATTGCCCGG
>MGXL01000061.1:2579-3100 GCA_001801365.1 Gammaproteobacteria bacterium RBG_16_57_12
TTTGGGTAGGGTTATTGCACTGCGATATAACGATAACGATATCTGCACAACCTTCAAGCGGCGCAAGCCGCTTTGTTTTTCAGGCACCCGCCTCCGCATGAACGACTCATTCCTGACATCACCCGATCTGTGGGGCCTGTTTCTCAGCGCCTTTGTCTCGGCCACCTTGTTGCCGGGCGGCTCGGAGCTGGTGCTGGCCTATCTGAGTATGGAACAGCAGCATCCGCCGCTGCTGTTGTGGGGCATCGCCACGGCGGGCAATAGCCTGGGCGGCATGAGCTCCTGGCTGCTCGGCCGCCTGGCAAGCCGCCGCTTGCTGGCGCCCAAACCCTCGCAACAACGGGCGATCGGCTACCTGATTAAATGGGGACGGCCCATGTTACTGCTGTCCTGGCTGCCGGTCATCGGCGATGGTCTGTGCCTGGCCGCCGGCTGGTTACGCATCCATCCGCTGACCGCACTGCTGTGGATCGGCCTGGGCAAGGGGCTGCGTTATGGGGTGGTTATGGCGCTTGTTTAAT
>MGXL01000061.1:3147-5687 GCA_001801365.1 Gammaproteobacteria bacterium RBG_16_57_12
CCTTGAAGCCGTGTTGGGCAAGGATGAATGAGCCGGCCGAACTGCGCCGGCCGGTGCTGCAATAACAGATATAATGCACGGCGCTGTCGAGCTCATCTTCCCGCTGGCGCAGCTCGAACAGCGGGATATTGATGGCGTTGGGCAAATGCCCCTGCTGATATTCGGAGGCCACGCGCACGTCGAGGAATTTGGTCTGGTCCCCGAGCTTGTCGATGGCCTGATCCAGCGCCATCCAGTTGAGCATCGGTTCCTGCAGCAGCTCCACGAAATCCTGCTTGGCCAGACGTTTGAGGCGGCCGTCGCTGGCCATGATCACGGTGGCGTTGCGCGGATTATCGGAGAGCAAGGCCTCCTCGCCGAAACTGGCGCCTTCGGGCAGTTGCGCCAGCTCCACCGGGGCCGCGCCCGGCGACATCTGCCTGACCACCCTGGCGATACCGGCATCGATCAGATAGTAATAATCGCCGGGGTCGCCCTGGCGAATGATCGTGTCACCGGCCTTGACCTCGATCGTTTCCATGCGCCTGAACAGTTCTTCGATATTGGCCGGCGGCAGATTCTGAAAGGCTGAAGACTGTTTCATCTTGCCGGTCCAGCCGGTGCGGATGGTGAGCTTGCCCTGATCCTGTGAATCCCCGGCACCGGCCTCGGCGGCCGCCATCTGGTCCCAAGCCATCATGCGATCGAACTCATCAATATTGATGCGGATCACCTCCACATGGCTAAGCGCCACCGCCGACAGCTTGCGCGGTTGCTGGTTGGCCAGCGGATGCCAGGTCTCCGGCATCCCGGCGGTGATCAGCCTGGGCGTGTCGTTAAAACCGGAGCGCAGCTCGATCTGGCCATCCAGCAGATAGACCAGCTGGCGATCCATTTCTCCTTCGCGAAACAACATGACCTCGGGCTCCAGGGTTTCAATGAAGGTCTTCTCCGCCAGCTCCTGGATGCGCTTGGCGGACAGCGCGGCCACCGGCTGCAAGCCCTTCAGTGTATTGAGATCAACCGCCTGCTGTCTGCTGCTCATCGCGTGTTATCGCCCTGGAAAGTACGGCAATTCATTGAACTTCATGCTATATCGGCATCAGCGCCCAATCCACAAGTCCACTGAACATCCCCCGCCGCTATGCTACACTAGGCAGCTTCGGCTTGCGGCGCAAGTGTTTAATGAATTCAGATCCTGCAATGACTTACGGCACCCAACGCATACGCGAAATTCCCTATAACTATACCTCCTTTTCCGACCGTGAAATCGTCATCCGTTTTCTGGGCAAGGAGAGCTGGGACGTGCTCAATACCCTGCGCGGGGAACGGCGCACCGGGCGCTCGGCGCGCATGCTGTTCGAGGTGCTGGGGGATATGTGGATCATCAGGCGCAACCCCTTTATCCAGGATGATCTGCTCGCCAATCAGAAACGCTGGCAATCGCTGGCCCACGCCCTGCACCACCGCCTGGACCAGATCGTCAACCGCGCCGACGAGAACCGGCTGGCCCTGACCCTGACCGAGCGGACCCGCGCCGCGGTGCGCGAATTCGAGGGCTGGCTGCAGCAGCAGAACGCCCTGCGCCAGAAAGTCCTGAAGCGGCTCAGCCGTGTCACCCATCCGGACAATATCCGCTTCGACGGCCTGTCGCGCGTGTCGCATGTCACCGACGCCACGGACTGGCGCGTGGAATATCCCCTGGTGGTGATCAACCCCGACAGTGAAGCCGAAATGGCGCCTGTCGTCCAGGCCTGTATCGAGCTGGGTCTGACCATCATCCCGCGTGGCGGCGGCACCGGCTATACCGGCGGAGCCATCCCGCTCCATGCCGACAGCGCCGTGATCAACACGGAAAAGCTCGATACGCTGGGTCAGGTGGAGCTGCGCGCCCTGGAAGGCGTCGCGGAACCGGTGGCCACGATCCGCGCCGAGGCCGGCGTGGTCACGCGCCGGGTATCCGAGCGGGCCGAGGCCGGCCGCTATGCCTTTGCCGTCGACCCCACTTCGCAGGACGCCTCGTGCATCGGCGGCAACATCGCCATGAACGCCGGCGGCAAGAAGGCGGTGCTGTGGGGCACCACCCTGGACAACCTGGCCTCCTGGCGCATGGTCACGCCGGATGCCAGGTGGCTGGAGGTCGAGCGCCTCAACCACAATCTGGGCAAGATCCACGAGCAGGCGCTGGTCGAGTTCCGCATCACCCGTTATGAAACGGATGGGCGGACGCCCTGCAATGATCCGGAGATCCTGCGCATCCCGGGCAGCGAGTTCCGCCTGCGCGGCCTGGGCAAGGATGTCACCAATAAATTCCTGGGCGGCCTGCCGGGCATCCAGAAGGAAGGGTGCGACGGCCTGATCACCTCGGCGGTGTTCATCCTGCATCGCATGCCGGCCCATATCCGCACCGTGTGCCTGGAGTTCTTCGGCGCCGATCTGCGCACCGCGGTGCCCGCCATCGTCGAGACCAAGGACTATATCGACGCCCTGCCCGATGTGGTGCTGGCCGGTATCGAACACCTGGACGAGCGTTATGTGACCGCCGTCAAGTACACCACCAA
>MGXL01000061.1:5775-6121 GCA_001801365.1 Gammaproteobacteria bacterium RBG_16_57_12
ACCGTGCGCCTGGCCAATGCGCGCAACGCCGAGGGGTTCATTGCCGTCAGCCCGGAGGCGCGTTATCGCTTCTGGCAGGACCGGGCCCGCACCGCCGCCATCGCCGCGCACACCAACGCCTTCAAGATCAACGAAGACGTGGTCATCCCGCTGGAGCGCCTCGGTGATTACAACGATGGCATCGAGCGCATCAATATCGAGCGCTCCACGCTCAACAAACTGGAAATGATCGATGCCGTGCTGGACTACCTGGGCGGCGACATGCCCGAGCTGCGCCGCGATCCGGAATATCAGCACAGCGTGGAGAGTGACGCCATTATCGAGGGCAAGAAAAACGCCGCTCGGG
>MGXL01000061.1:6199-7974 GCA_001801365.1 Gammaproteobacteria bacterium RBG_16_57_12
TGTTTGACGATGCCGTGCGCGAGCAATTGCTGCCGGATGAAACCCTGTTCAGCCTGTTGCAGCGCCGCGCCTTGCGCATCTCCTACCGCCAGTCGGTGGAACGCCCGCTCAAGGATATCTTCACCGGGCTGAGCCTGCAGGCGGTGCGGGAAAAACTGGATGCGATTCATGCCGAACATCGCGCGCGGCGCCTGTTCGTCGCCACCCACATGCATGCGGGCGACGGCAACGTGCATACCAACATCCCGGTCCATTCCAGCGACTATAAAATGCTGCACCAGGCCGAAGGCATCGTGGAGCAGGTCATGCGCCTGGCCACGGCGCTGGGCGGCGTCATTTCCGGCGAGCACGGCATCGGCATCACCAAATTCCGCTTTCTGGCGCCGGAGAGTGTCGCGGCCTTCGTCAATTACAAGAACAAGGTCGATCCGCAGGGACACTTCAACCGCGGCAAGCTGCTGCCCGGCTCGGGGCTCGACAATGCCTACACCCCGTCGCTGCGCCTGGTGCAGCAGGAAGCGCTGATCCTGGAGGCCAGCGAGCTGGGCGAGCTGAACCGGTCCATCAAGGACTGTCTGCGCTGCGGCAAGTGCAAGCCGGTGTGCAGCACCCACATCCCGCGCGCCAACCTGCTGTACTCGCCGCGCAACAAGATCCTGGCCACCGGCCTGATCATCGAGGCGTTTCTCTATGAGGAACAGACCCGGCGCGGCATTTCGATCCGCCACTTCGATGAAATGAACGACGTGGCCGACCATTGCACCATCTGCCACAAGTGCCTGAATCCCTGCCCGGTCAATATCGACTTCGGCGATGTCTCGATCAAGATGCGCACCATTCTCAAACAGCAGGGCCAGAAGCGCATCAATCTGGGCACCCGCGCCTCGATGGCCTTCCTCAACGTCACCGATCCCGCCACCATCAAGCTGATGCGCAAGGGCCTGATCGAATGGGGCTACAAAGGGCAGCGCCTGGCGTACCGGCTCGCCAGGCCGCTGCTGGCCATGACCAGAAAACAGCCGGCCGTCACCACCGGCAAGATGTCTATCCAGACTCAGGTGATCAATTTCGTCAAAAAGCCCATGCCGGCCGGCCTGCCCGCGCAGACCATGCGCGCCGTGCTCGGGGTGGAGGACGGCAAGACCGTCTCCATCCTGCGCGATCCGGGCAAGGTCAACGAAGATTCGGATGCGGTCTTTTATTTCCCCGGCTGCGGCTCGGAGCGCCTGTTCAGCCAGGTGGGCCTGGCCACCCTCGCCATGCTGTATGACGTCGGCGCGCAGACCATACTGCCGCCGGGCTATCTATGCTGCGGTTATCCACAAATCGCCTCCGGCGATGAGGCCCGGGGTACGCAGATCTCCACCGCCAACCAGGTGCTATTCCACCGCATCGCCAATACCCTGAACTATATGGACATCAAGACCGTGCTCGTGTCCTGCGGCACCTGCATGGATCAACTGATGAAATATAAATTCGAGCAGATCTTCCCCGGCTGCCGGCTGCTGGACATCCACGAGTACCTGATGGAAAAGGGCGTGCGGCTGGAGGGGGTGAGCGGCGTGCAGTATATGTACCACGACCCCTGTCATACCCCGATGAAACAGCACAATCCCATCAAGGTGGCCGCGGCCCTGCTGGGGCAGCCGGTGCTGCTGTCGGATCGCTGCTGCGGCGAGGCCGGCACCCTGGCCATCTCGCGCCCCGATATCTCCACCCAGGTGCGCCAGCGCAAACAGGAGGAATTGCACCAAGGCATCCGCCAGCTCACCGGA
>MGXL01000061.1:8023-9394 GCA_001801365.1 Gammaproteobacteria bacterium RBG_16_57_12
CCTGCCAGCAGGGACTTTCCCGTTACGCCGATGACACCGGCCTGCAAACCGACTACATCGTCGTGGAACTGGCCAATAAAATCCTGGGTAGCCACTGGCAACAGCGCTTCATCGAACAGGTAAGACAGGGTGGCATTGAGCGGGTGCTGCTCTGACTGCGTGCAACCGTATCGTGATTTATGGCAGGCTATTAAGGATATGAAGTGAAGCCGGTATCTATAGTGTACAAAAACGAACACTACCTGCAGAAACTCGAGCGCATCAACCGCATCATTTCGCGCAGCGTGGACGTCGATGTCATGATCCATGAGATGATGCGGGAAATCCTGGCCATTTTCCGGGCCAGCCGCGCCTGGCTGCTGTATCCCTGCGACCCCGAGGCCCCTACCTGGACCATCCCCATCGAAGTCACGGTACCGGAGTATCCCGGTGCGTTTGCCGTGGGGGAAAAATTCCCCATGGATACGACCTGTGTCGAGATAACAACATCCGTTCTGACATCGGATGGAGCCATCAGCGTCCAGTTGAATGACGCCGCCGAGCCGCCGGACTGGTGGCTCCGCTATCACATCAAATCACAGCTATCCATCGGTTTATACCCCAAGGTCGACAAGCCCTGGATCATGGGGCTGCACCAATGCACCCATGCGCGTGTGTGGACCGATGAGGAAAAGGCGCTGTTCAAGGATATCGGTGAGCGCTTCAGCGACTCGCTCAGCACCCTGCTGCTGCTGCGCAGGCTGGAGCAGGACATCGCCGAACGCAATCGCTTCGAGGCCAAAACCCAGGAGCTATTGGCGCAGAACCGCCAGCTCACCCAGCGCCTGTTCACCGCCCATGAGGAGGAGCGGCTCCATCTGGCGCGCGAGCTGCACGACGAGTTCGGCCAGCGGCTCACGGTCATCCAGCTGCATGCCCAGGCCATCGCCCACTTCCAGCCCAACCGCATCGAGGAGATCCGCGACAGCGCCGTCATCATCTCCGAATGCGCCACCCGGGTGCTCAACGATATCCGCGCCATGATCGGAAGGCTGCGCCCCAGTGTGCTCGACCATCTCGGCCTGACGGCCAGCCTGCTGGATCTGATCAGCGAGTGGCATCATCATCACGCGCACCTGTCCTTCGAATTTTTCCTGGACGATGATCTGGATGAGCTCGATGAGACCCAGAGCATCGCCCTGTACCGCATCATCCAGGAAGCGCTCCACAACATCGTCAAGCACGCCGTGGCCACCCATGTCCGCCTCACCCTGCAATATGTCGAACCCGGGGCGGGCGAGCGGCGCCTGGAGCTGGTCATCGAGGATAACGGCAGGGGGCTCGACCCCAATCTGCCGCCGGGCCAGGGCTTCGGCCTCTCCGGCATCCGCG
>MGXL01000061.1:9464-10091 GCA_001801365.1 Gammaproteobacteria bacterium RBG_16_57_12
CCTGCCGCTGGAAAAGATGAACTTCGATATCTGAGCAAGGAACGCGATTTACTAGTATTTGCGCAGAAGCCACAGCAGCAAGGTGAGAATGAGGCTGATGATGATGGATGTGGTGATCGGGAAATAAAACCGGAACCCGTTACGCTCGATGGCGATATCCCCCGGCAATCTGCCCAGCCCCAACTTGCTCAGCCAGGGCCAGAGCAGGCCCAGGACCAGGCAGACGGCCCCCACGGTGATCAGGAGCCGCGGGATATTCATGCCACGGCTTTGCTCAGGTCAGCGTTCTGACGCCCTGCGCCGTCCCCAGCAGCAGGACATCGGCCGGCCGCCTGGCGAACAGGCCGTTGGTCACCACCCCGACGATGCCATTCAAGCGGTCTTCCATCTCGACCGGATTCAGGATGCTCAGGCCGTGCACATCCAGGATCACGTTGCCGTTGTCGGTGATGAAGCCCTCGCGATACACCGGCCGGCCGCCCAGCTTGACCAGTTCACGCGCCACATAGCTGCGCGCCATGGGGATGACCTCGACCGGCAGCGGAAACTTGCCCAGCATGTCCACCAGCTTGCTTTCGTCGCAGATGCAGACGAATTTCCTGGCCACCGCCGCCACGATCTTCTCGC
>MGXL01000061.1:10203-10435 GCA_001801365.1 Gammaproteobacteria bacterium RBG_16_57_12
CATGGCTGCGCAGCCGCTTGGCGCTGGCCTCGGAACTGGCCACCGTCGCCTCGATGCGGTGCTTGATGCCCGCCAGGTAATCGATGAAATGATTGGCGGTGCTGCCCGTGCCGATGCCGATGACCGTGCCGGCCTCGACATACTCCAGCGCCGCCTTGGCCACGGCCTTTTTCAATTCGTCCTGCGTCATGGTGATTGCTCTCCTGTGCTCGCTTACCAAACCGGTGTTTTG
>MGXL01000061.1:10525-10849 GCA_001801365.1 Gammaproteobacteria bacterium RBG_16_57_12
AGCCGCTGGACGGCCAGATGCTAGGCGCGCGTGCGCAGGAATGGCCATTCCATTTCAAGCACGTGCAACAACGCAGATGGCCGTCCAGCGGCTCGCCCGAAGGGAGCCCCACACCAGGCCCGGCTCTGCGTTGCGGCTCTTGACAAGGGCGCGCCATTGCCTGCGAGCCGCGCCTTGATCCGGGCCTGGTGTGGGGCTCTGAATGAGGCTTTACCAGGGTTTTGGCTAGTAACGGCTGACAGCCTCCTCTAACACCTCCTGGCAGAACGGCGTGTCCTTCGAAGTGGACAGGTAGATGTACGCGACAACTATGTTGAAAAACAC
>MGXL01000062.1:0-693 GCA_001801365.1 Gammaproteobacteria bacterium RBG_16_57_12
GCGACTAGAGCCGCGTCACCGAATACATCAGGCACTGGCGGAAAGAAGGCGGTGCTGCTCTTGTAATTCCCAGAATGCCAAGTCACGAATCTTCTGGAACTTCTTATTGCCATCGATAAAGATGCTGTAGTGTTTTTCCAGTTTTCGGACGCTCTCCATCAAGGTTTCCTGCTCGGACTTATCGTCCGTATTAAATATGGATTTGATGTCGGCGTTTTTTATTTCTGATACCCGATGTATGACCCAGGTCAGCACGTAGCTTGCGTAATTATTTTCTCCCGTTTTGAAGTGTGTAATGTCCTGGGTGGAAAGAATGATGCCGACACCGTATTCGCGTCCCTCTTTGAGTATTTTGCGCAACGATGGAAAATCCTGCGACATGAAGTTGTCGGCTTCGTCCACGAATATCATTTTAGAGATCTGACGGAAATCTCCTTGGACGGTCGGTTTTCCTTTCTTCTGCATTTGGGAGTAGAACAGATCCAGGGTCAGGGCAACTACGAGGTTCTGGATCTGGGGCGAGTATCCCGCCAACTCGATGACTGTCACTCTCTCGACGAGATCGTAAAGGCTTGACACCTTCGATGGATCGCTCTCGAAAATCTGGTAACTGGCTAGGCTATCCAGCGCCGCGTAAAGCGAGTCCTCTTCCACCTTTTCCTGGTTTACGAATAGCTCCCAAATACCTTGGAT
>MGXL01000062.1:705-8059 GCA_001801365.1 Gammaproteobacteria bacterium RBG_16_57_12
AGGCGTCGGATCTGCTGATTCCGGCTAGTTCGTAGGCATCGAGAATGAGCTTGCGAAGACGCAACTGCTGCTTTTGCCCAAGATTGAATGCGCGTGCCATGGTTTCCGCGAATCCGGTGGCGGTGTGAACGGGCAACATCGGCATATCACCGTAAAGGCTCAGCGGGTTGTAGGGCAATCCGTGCAGGCGATATTTCTTGGCTTCGGTGGCATTGATGAAAGCATCATCGACGTAGTCTGACTTGTAATCGAATATGAGCATTCCTATAGGTAGTTCGCCCACGTTGCTGGATTGGTTACGAACGAGTTGGGTGATGACCGATTTGGTGAACTGGGTCTTCCCCGTACCCATTGTCCCGATGATGCCCGTATTGGTGTTCATGAACTTCGCGGTATTGGTCGGCTCCCAGTAGAGTGGGGTGTTTTTGAGCACTTCATTGCCAAACATTACTTTGAGCGGAGTGGCGGGTGTGATTTGCTCGACGACGGGAGCTATATTTTCGGTCGGTGTATCGGCGACTGGTGTTGCTGATTCAGTCTCGGCTTTAGGGGTTTTCTCCGTGATGATTGCGACCTGACACGAACGCAGGCGATGCTGTTCCGGGACATGGAGGGTTGCCACTAGGGTATCAAGTTCGGCTGTCGTCTTTACGTTGATCAGTGAATCGAGCAATCCGAAAGGCAACTCTACCTGTAAGATATTGGCATCGGTCAGGTGGTAATGGGGTTCGAAACAGCTATCGTTCTCGACGTGCGCCACTACGAATCCGGAGGCGTAATCATCAAGGTCAGCCAACCCGTATTGCCCCCTCAACCACCATTCGCGGCGAGCCATCAACTCGTTCAAATTGCTGTCTGATAGAACCTGGTAGAGGCGCAGCTTTTCGACTTGCATCAGAACCTGCCTAACGAACAGTCCTCGATAGAGTCGAGCCGCCAGTGTTTGGGGCCCCAGAACCTCTTCGGTTAAATAGCGCTTCAGCTCGGTAGCCTGTTTTCCCGCGTAGTTGAAATCTGGCCTGACACCTGTTTTTACCTCCAGAGGGAGAAGGTAAAGCCGTTCTCCTTTGAAGCCGACGAATAGCACGTCATCCGATATGGCACCCTTACGATATCCATGTACGTTGCGTGAAAATTCGCTATCGCTCATTTTGAGACCTACGTTGCCGGATACCCTGACCATCTCGGCCACCGATAGGGGAATCCAGGTGATGTCCGAATCGCGCAGGATGGAGCTGACGAACTTGTAGGCCCCGATGATGCCGTTCTTCTCCTTGCGCTCTTTGGGGTTGGCCGTGAGCATTTTGAGCAGCCATTCTCCGTTGAACGCATTGAACTCGGAGAGGAGGTTGTCGCTGCGGAGCAGGCTCTTGAAAAGGCCCACCTGTTTGGTTACAGTGATGGCGTCGTAGCCTGCGGCGCTGGTGTATTGGTCCGAGTAGTGGATAAGAACGACATCCTGTTGGTTGGCGAAAAAGTCGAGCGTTACCTTGGGGTCGATGATGGTCGTCCATAGCGCACTGTCGTAGGAGCGCTCCATCAGCTCCTTGAACTCGGTTCCGACGGCAAGTCCTATGCCCATCCCTAGATTGTGTGCGTTGCTCTGCCGTGCGGGTTGGAACAGGGTGCCGATGAGACGGGCCAGTCTCAGTGGCTGGTGCTGGTCGATCTGAACGCCGCGCAATCCAAAGGCGGTGAAGTAGGAATTCCCTTTGGTCTCCGATGCTTCGCCTGCGATAAGCCCATCGCACAGAACGCCGCTCGCGGCTTCTTCTATATTTACGAGTCGGCAATCGACGGGGGCATTGTTGGAAAAGAAGGCCAGATGGGCGTAGGCGAGTGGCTCGCCCACCTTCGGCGTCGTGAATTTGCTGTAGGTGAGCCGACTGCGGACCAAGTCGATCAGCATGTCCGCATCAGCGCGGATATCGCCAGAGTTAAGACTCAGCCAGGATTTGAGTTCGTCGTAGGATGCCGTTTCGGCAAAGCGGTCGAAATCGTTGTAGAGCAGGGTGTCGTCGTAGAAATTGACGTGGATGGCGCTGGCCCGTTCCTTGTTCAACTTGAAATGGTCGACCAAGCCCAAAAATAACTCAGCCGCTTCTGCCTGATGGATGGCATTGACGATCAATGCGCTACGAGACGCCGTTTTGAATAACCTGGCATAGGCTTGGGTGAACTCGGCCAGTTTATCTTTGACCAGGCGTTGGACGTAGCTGTGGCTGGCCTGCTTCTGGGGCACCAGCTCCAGCCAGAACGGGTTCTCCCGGACTGGAACCACATGGGAAAAATCGGTCTCGGTGCTGTAGACGAACGGCAATAACCCAGATGCGACCAGCCGCTCGCGGGTGACTATGGGCAGCTCTCCGAACGACCCCGACATGTCCACCTCGATGTGGCGAACCAGATCGAGGTGATAGGCCAGAACGAGTGGATGCAACGGCGTGATGCGTTCTTTGCCTTCGAGAAAATATATGCCGATGCGCAAGAGGCGCTTGTGGTCCTGGCTCAATACCTCGTGGAGTGGTATGGCCTGCAACGCAGCTTCGTATGCGTCAACCACGTTCTGAACCAGTCCTCGGTAGCCGTTGCCCCAAGCCGCGAGGCTGGGCAGCGTTTTATTTTGAGTGAGGTAGTTGAATAGGGCCTGATAGGCGAAGTGAAGAGGTTCGCAGAATACTTGGAGGTCTGCCAGCGTGATACTGGAATTGTTCCCGACGAACAGGAGCTGCTCATCCACCAGCCTGGCCTCGGCGATGAGCATTTGTTGGCGGGATCCGACGACGCTGATTTCCGAGTTGTCGATGACGATTTTGTTCTTGGCCCTATTGAACTCGGCGTTGTATTCGTCGCTGAACAGTTTGCCGAAGCGTTCCTGGTCGAACAGAAGTGGAATGGTCACACCTTCTTCGGCTGCCGGCCCCTCTACATTGAGGCGCAGGCTGTGTTGGCCCGATTGCAAAGAGAACTGGATCATTTCGGTCTGGTTGGCCAGTTGCTCGAAATCTACGAATCCGAATTGCGTGCAATCGACGAGTTCATCGCCTTCGTCGAGATGGATGGTCTCGCCGCCGGACGCCCGGATCTGCAGATGGTTTTCTTCCATCAATAGGGTTAGCCATTCGTGACGGGGGTCGACCCGGAAGCGATTTTTGATTTCCTCCAGATAGAAATGCCCTTGCTCTACCAGAAGGCAGCGGAACTTGTAGTCTTCTGCACGGTTGTCGCGTTTTAGTTCGACGCTTACGAAGGTGGCCTGCCCATCGAAGGGGAGCGTGACGGTGGCCCGGCAACGCTTTCCCCCCGCACGGCTCACATCTATCTGTGCCGACTTTTCCAGTGCCTTGTTGTGGGAGATTTTGACCTGGCTCGTCTCAAGGTCGCTGCCGGTAAAGATGAATTTGCAGGCCACCTGAAGTTGACCCACGGGAACCTCGATCAGCAGGCTCAGATCTTTCTGGCCCGCTTTGGTTTGACTTTTCGCACGTTGATAGAAAGTGCATCCGGCAACTTCCACCTCGTCGAGTTCCATCTTCTGTTCTTGGTTAGCACGGGACTCATCAAGATAGGTTTGATAGTCCAGGGTGCTCCAATCATTGAGTTCGATGAAGTGTTCTCTGATGAATTTTGCGCTGTAATCCTTAAGGACGCTCTCTAACTGATCTGAAAAATGCTCGACGTTAAATTCGATTTCCCGTCGGAGGGCGCGGTTCTCCTCCAGGCGTTTCCGGATCGGGGTCACTTGGCCTTTCATGTTGAGGATTAGGGGGTCGTTGAATAAACCCAGCTCGCCGAATTCGGGCACCCCATCGGTCAGGGTTTTGTATAGCGGGGCGAAGCCGAAGACGGTGGCATCTTCTTCCGTGATTATGGCAAGTTGGTCCTTGAGCAGGCAGACCGATAGTTCGCGGCCCTCGATCCGCTGGTCTATCAGAAGCTCCAGCTCTTTTTCGAGGCGTTTCGGATGCCAGATGGCTCCCGCAGCTCCCACGTCCTTCGCGCTGTTGATCAGGGTATCCAGCAGGCTGTTGTGAATGATGAGCAGTGCGGCTTGTGAAAACTGTTGGTCGCGCCCCGCAACTTTGTCGCGAAGGAACGAGATGTAGTTTTCTGTGAATCCTTTTTCTCCGTGCAGGACGGGAATCAGATAGACCCCGTTGCATAGCACGTAGGGCAGAGGAACGCCGCCGATATCGATGGTTTGTCCTTGGGCCAACGCCAGGAATGCCTGATGGAGATGGAACGCATTGTCCGCATCTGGCGATTTGAATTGATAGCGGAACCCCGGGCGGATGTCCGGAGCCACCCATTCGATGAAACGTCCGGCTAGGTAGTTCTCATACGGTCTTGCGGACATATACGGCATCTCCACTGTCACTCATTCTTTCAACGTTGCCCATGCGTTCGTAGAAGCCGACCAAAACCTGCTGGGTCTGGCCGTCCAAATAAAACCCTCTCCGGCAGAACTCATCCATCAGTTCGTGAAGGCGTAGCTTTTCGTTCATACCGATCGCAAGATTGGTGAGAAGCAGAAGCTGATCCTGATTGAGCACCAGCACGCGTCCAGCCCTTCCACGAGTTTGGATGAAGTCTCCGCAGATCTGCTTTTCGAGTTCCTTGGTGTATTTTTCATTGATCTCGCTACGCGTCGTCTTGTTCACCTTGAACTGCTCGATGGCAAGACCGATCAGCTGGTCGAATGCGGCCTCGACGGTTCCCGCACCTCCACGGCTTGGTAGCTCCCTGACTTTTGCGAAAGCGTCGAGATATCCGTTCAAGACCTTAAGGATGCCGTCTTGGTCGGGATGATCGGTGCAGTCCTTGAAAACCTGCCACAGCGGGCGTTTGAGTTCTTTGCGCTGTATGGCTTCGAGGGCGGAAAGTATCGGAAACAAACGTTCGCTGGTGTTGGCAAAAAGCCTGTAACCGCGATGAACGTTGATGCGTTCGGTGCTGGCCTTCTCCACGTCCAGGATGAAATATAGCGGTTTGCTGACGGGCTCCCCATCCCTCCATGCGGCGATATTCAGAGCCATTTGGGAGCAGTAGCTGAATGCGTAGAGCCTGAGGGTGTTGGTCAATTCTTGGAGTAGATACTTGGGATGCGCGGCCAGAAAGTTGATGTCATCCTGGAATGCTTTTGCGATATACGGGAGATACGGCTTTTCGCTCGCGTCGTGACCGTTGTCGTCGGTCAGTTTTTGTTGCAGGACGTGGAGCATCTGGCGTTCGACGAAATTGAGATGATCGTTCACGTCGTTGAGCGGGTCAGCATTCCCCGTCAAGCCGAAGAACAGATCCCCCATGCGCACGTTCGATGCCCCCAATTCGGCCTTGCCCGAGCCCTTGCGTTGAGCCTTGAACAGCAGAAAAATGGGGGAGATGTTGAATACGGCCCTCGTTGAAAAATACATGCGATCCAGCACGTCCCAGAAGGCTGGCTGGTCCAATCTGACGAGGAACTGTATGTGGCAGTCCTCGCGGAATTGGTCGAAGTCGTATTGCTTGATCTGCTTTTTCATCGCATGACCCAGCACCATCCCGGTGATGATGTCCCATTCAAAATCGTTTCCCTTGTTGCGGATGGGAAGGTAGCTGGTGAGCTTGTTTTTGTCGGAGGGGGCGAGGTCTTCGGGGATTGGGAACATTCTAGGCCACCCCGCTGATTTCTATCATGTCATCATCCTGCTGGGCGGTGTAGCAATGGCCGTTTTCGTAGAACCGCAGGATGTTGCTCTGCTTTGCCACTTCCCAGACTTGCTCGATAATCTCGTCCAGCAACACGACGGCATTCTTGTCGTATTTGTTGGGCCGATAGCCCCGGTTGAGCTTGGAGATGAGTTCGAAAAGATTCAGGTTGATGGCGATTGGCTCCAAAACTTTATCTGATACTTTCAGGCTGGCCCAGAAACGGGAGACCGATGGGCTGGTCTTTTTCTGGATAGATGCGAAATCGGCTTTCACGTCGATCGGTGCTGCCAATTGGAGCGTCCCGGATTTTCCGAGAAAAACCTCCCCCTTTTGTAACCAAGGCGCATTACGGTTCGCGTAACGATAGATGGCGCTGATGAGTTCGTTACCGTAGAAGGGGCGCAATGCCAGCTTGGTTTCGTTGCTGCCATCGTAATGCGCATGGAGCAGCCAGACCCTGGCATATTCGTTGAGCAAGGTTTCCTCGAAGTCGCCTTGAAACTGGTGGTGGAAATCGTTTCCGATTGAGAGGTTGCGCAGCAGATAGAACAGCCTAACCAGTGTCGCGGCACTTCCATCGGTCACATCCTTAGTCTCGCCGGAGAGTCCCTTTTCTTGCAGGCTCTTGATGAAGGCGGCGAGTTCGGGGTTCGGCAGTTCCAGCTCGTAGCGCAACACGAACTGGTCGAGGGCCTGGGTGTGCAAAAGAGCTGGATCGAAATCTCCCATCCTCTGTATTAGCTCGTTGTCGCTTCCGCCGAACAAGTTGTCGGGCAGATAGCCATTGCCGAGCAATAACTGGTAGATGAAATCCAGCAGGGCCCGTGCGGTGATGAACTGGTCTTTTATCAGGCGGACTTTGAATAGGTTGGTGATGATGGCATCCTGCACGCAGTCCAACCCAAGCAGTTTGTAGTTCGCCAGCAGTGCTGGATCGCGTCGTTCGCTATCATCCTTTAGGCTTAATGAATAGAATGGATTTTCGTTGCTGGGTTCGGTGAGGCGTTGGATAAGCTGTTTGGCAAACTTGGAATGGGTGGAGGTGGAATCGGTGTTGAACTGGAATTTGGGGTAGTTCTCGAAATCGAAGAACTGGTAATTCGAACCTGTCGTCTCCCCGCTTAGAAACTTATCGATCGCGTCCTTGATGGGTGAATGCCGCACGGCTCCCTCCTTGCCGTAATTAGCCAGCATTCCGATGTTGATGCCGACGACCAATGCTCTGTTGTCGGTTTGGCTGGCATCGAAAAGCTGGTCCAACGCATCGATGGCCGATTGGTATGGTGAGAAGCTATGGGTGCCGTCGAGGTGGAATCGGATGCTGCTTCGGTATTGCTTCTGGCACCTGGCGAGAATTTCCGATTTGCCATCACCGCTGCTTCCGCACAGAAAGATGATGTTCCCGCTATCGAGGGTGGACAGCGCATTTCGGAAATCGCGCTCGATGTCCTGTTCGATGTAGAGCCATTCTTTGGCATCATCCAATGGGTCGTGCGGCTTTTCGCTGAGGGTCTTTACGGAGAACGGTGACGCCTTGGAAAGGACTGACAGCGCATCTCGTAAGGTTAGATCCATTTGAATCCCATAAAGTAGTCTGGCGAAACGGTTGTTTGGGGCGGATGGATCCGTCGAGTCGCAGAATGGGAAAACCGTCAGGAACTGA
>MGXL01000063.1:0-1678 GCA_001801365.1 Gammaproteobacteria bacterium RBG_16_57_12
TGAGCGTTGCGCAGGGTGTCATGGTGTATTGCGCAAGGGCGCCACGGGCAAGCCCCTGACCACCGACATCACCTTGGAGCGTGGCACGGAATCACTGGAAGCGATGATCACCTACGGCTCCGCCGGAGGCATGCCCAGCTTCTCCGACACCCTGAACGCCACGGAACTGAATATCATGGCGCGCTATATCCAGCAGGAGCCTCCGCAGCCTCCGGAATTCGGCATGGCGGATATCAAGAAGACCTGGAAGGTGACGATTCCGGTCGACAAGCGCCCCACCAAACAGATGAACAAGTACAATCTGAAGAACGTCTTCTCCGTGACCCTGCGTGATTCCGGTGAAGTGGCCCTGATCGATGGCGATACCAAGCAGATCATCAACATCATCAAGACCGGCTATGCGGTGCACATCTCCCGCCTGTCATCCTCCGGCCGCTATGTCTTCGTAATCGGCCGTGACGCCAAGATCAACATGATCGACCTGTGGATGGAAAAACCGGAAAGCGTCGCCGAAATCAGGGTCGGCATGGAAGCGCGCTCTGTGGAAACCTCCAAATATAAGGGCTGGGAAGACAAGTATGCGATCGCCGGCGCCTATTGGCCGCCGCAATACGTGATCATGGACGGCGCCACCCTGGAGCCCCTGCGTATTGAAGGCACGCGCGGCATGACCATAGACAATGAATACCACCCCGAGCCTCGCGTGGCTGCCATTATCGCCTCGCACGAAAAGCCGGAATTCATCGTCAACATCAAGGAAGCCGGCAAGATCCTGGCCATCGATTACTCCGATATCGCCAATCTGAAGGTGACCACCATCAATGCCGCCAAGTTCCTGCACGATGGCGGCTGGGACAGCAAGCACCGCTACTTCATGTCAGCGGCCAACAAGTCCAACATCATCTCAGTAGTGGACTCCAAGACCTCCAAGCTGGTCAAGAACATCACTGTGGGCGCCATCCCGCACCCCGGCCGCGGCGCCAACTTCAAGCATCCGAAGTTCGGCCCGGTCTGGGCAACCAGCCATCTGGGTGATGAGACCATCAGCATGATCGGCACCGATCCGGACAAGAACAAGGACAATGCCTGGAAGGTCGTGGGGACCCTGAAGGGCCATGGCAGCGGATCGCTGTTTATCAAGACCCATCCGAAGTCCACCAATCTGTGGGTAGACGCTCCGCTGAATGCTGAGGCTGATACCTTCAAGACTGTAGCGGTATTCGATATCAATAACCTGGATAAAGGTTACGAAACCATCGATGTCGCCGGGATGGCCGGCCTGAAAGGTGGCCGCGCGGTACAGGCTGAGTATAGTGCCAATGGTGATGAAGTATGGTATTCGGTCTGGAACGCGGCGAATACCGAATCGGCCATTGTGGTCATCGATGACAAGACCCGCAAGGTGAAGGCCGTGATCAAGGATAAGCGCCTGATCACTCCAACCGGTAAGTTCAACGTTACCAACACCCAGCACGACATCTATTAAGTGAAGGCCTTTGAGGGGGTAAGTGACCTTACCCCCTCTTTTTTCCTCCGGCACGGACTTTTGCAGCCAGGCAGTATTAAACCCAGATTTTCCATTAGCAACCTACTACGAACGAGCAATACGGTGAATCTGCACGAAAAAATTCCAAAAACTTTCTCTCACCGTAGAGTGCGCTACGGCTCGGAATTTTTT
>MGXL01000063.1:1911-5546 GCA_001801365.1 Gammaproteobacteria bacterium RBG_16_57_12
TCTTGCCCTGATTCCAAAAGGGGCCACACGTATTTATGTCGGGAAATCCGCCGGCCACCATCATATGACCCAGGATGAGATCAACAGGCTGCTGGTCAATCTGGCCGGTACCGGCCGGATGGTGGTGCGTCTCAAGGGCGGTGACCCCTTTATTTTTGGTCGCGGCAGTGAAGAAGCCCTGTATCTGCGCGAACATGGATATAACTTTGAAATCGTTCCGGGCGTGACCTCCGCGGCCGGCTGCAGCACCTATGCCGGTATTCCCCTGACCCACCGCGGGCTTTCCCATGGCGTACGCATTGTCACCGGACATTGCCGCGCCAATGAACCCCTGGATCTGAACTGGAACAGCCTGGCCGACCCCGATACCACGCTGGTCATCTACATGGGTCTTGGTCAGATTAATGAAATATCACAGAAATTGATGGCCGCCGGCCTGCCTGGCACCACCCCTGCCGCTATTGTGCAAGACGGTACCACACAGCATCAGCGGCGTCATATCACAACCCTGGCAGGATTGCCGCCCTGTGCCCGCGAACAGGATTTTCGTCCACCTTCGCTGCTGATTATCGGTAATGTGGTATCTTTGGCACATGAGCTTGACTGGTTTGAGCCACAGACGTCTATCGATATGGCGGGTGAGTTGGTGGAGGAATCGTGTGCGAAAGTGGGAAACTAGCGCAGGCGCCACACTGGCTCTGATCTTCGCCTTGTTCGCCCATCCCGTGGGTGCGCAGGAATCATCGTTAACGCCAGCCAGACAAAAAGAGCTCATCTATCTCCTCAGGCAGGACTGCGGTTCCTGCCATGGTCTGACCCTGGAAGGCGGGCTGGGCCCCACCTTATTACCAAAGGACCTGGCCGATAAATCCGAAGAATGGTTGCGGGAGGTGATCCTGAACGGTATTCCCGAGACGGCCATGCCGCCCTGGCGTAGCCTGCTGGCGGAACCCGAGGTCGACTGGCTGGTCAAGATGATGAAACGAGGCGTTCCTGATGCGAAGTGAGGTTGCCCGCCTTGATGTGATATCGATAGCTGCCCTGTGCCTGCTGCTCCTGCTCGGCGGATGTGCGGGGCTGCGCGGCACCGGCGATATGGGCGTCGTTATTGAGCGTGAAGCCGGGCGCGTCCTGGTGGTAGAAACCACCGGCCAGTCGATTGTTTCGAAAGTGCAGGGTCTTGGCAATCTGTCCCATGCCTCGGTGGTGTATTCGCGCGATGCCCGTTATGCCTATGTGTTCGGGCGTGAAGGCGGGCTGAGCAAGGTGGATATCCTGCGCGGCCGGGTGGTCAAGCGCATCGTGCAGGCGGGCAACAGCATCGGCGGCGCCATTTCGCAGGATGGCCGGTTGGTGGCGGTGGCCAACTACGAGCCCGGCGGGGTCAAGGTATTCGATGCGGACACCCTGGAGCCGGTCGCCGATATCCCCGCCGTGTATGGCGATGGCGGGCAACGATCCAAGGTGGTGGGGCTGGTCGATGCGCCGGGGCAGCGGTTTGTCTTCAGCCTGTGGGATGCCGGCGAGATCTGGGTGGTCGATATGCAGAACCCCGCCGCGCCGCAGATCACCAAATTCAAGGACATCGGCAAGAACCCCTACGATGACTTGCTGACGCCGGATGGCCGTTATTACGCCGCCGGATTATTTGGCGAGAATGGCCTGGCCCTGCTCGATCTGTGGCATCCGGAGGCGGGCGTGACGCGCATCATGCAGGATTACGGGCGCGGCGACGAACCCTTGCCGGTCTTCAAGATGCCGCATCTGGAAGGCTGGGCGATCGCCGGCAATTATATGTTCGTGCCCGCGATCGGCCATCACGAGGTCATTGTGTTCGATACCCGGGACTGGAAAGAGGTCAAGCGTATCCCGGTGTACGGCCAGCCGGTGTTCGTGATGGCCCGCCCGGACGGCCGTCAGATCTGGGTGAATTTCGCGGTGCCCAACAATGAAAAGGTGCAGGTCATCGATGCCGCCAGCCTGGATATCATCCAGACCCTCACGCCGGGCAAGGGCGTGCTGCATCTCGAGTTCACGCCACGCGGCGAGCACATCTGGATTTCGGTGCGCGATGAAGACCGGGTGAAGATCTATGACACCGCCACCTTCAAGGAACTGAAAAGCCTGCCGGCCGACAAGCCCAGCGGGATCTTCTTCACCACGCGCGCCCACAAGATCGGTTTGTAGCCATGGCTGATCTGAATCGTCACCTGCTCAATGATTTTCAGCGCGACTTCCCGCTGACACCAACCCCCTATGCCACGATGGCGCAGGCGCTGGGCGTTACCGAGGAGCAGGTGCTGGACGGATTGCGCACCCTGACGGAGGCGGGCATGGTGAGCCGTGTCGGCCCGGTGTTTCGTCCGGGCCGGATCGGTGCCAGCACCCTGGTGGCCATGGCGGTGCCCGCGGAACGCCTGGACGAGGTGGCAGCGCTGGTCAGCGATTATCACGAGGTGAATCACAATTACGAACGCGAACATCGCTTCAATCTGTGGTTTGTGGTCGCGGCGGCTTCGGAAGAACAGTTGCGCGCGGTGTTGCAGGATATCGAACGGCGCACCGGGTTGAAGACGCTCGCCCTGCCCCTGCTGACCGAATATCACATCGATCTGGGGTTCAATCTGACATGGGAATGAATGAGCTTGATCGGCGCCTGATCGCCGAGATCCAATGCGGCCTGCCGCTGGTCTCGCGGCCCTATGCCCGGATCGGCGCGCGCCTCGGCCTGAGCGAGGACGAGGTTCTGGCCCGGATCCGGGCCCTGCAGGAGAATGGCGCCATCAAGCGCTTTGGCGTGATCGTGCGTCATCATGAGCTGGGCTATCACGCCAATGCCATGGTGGTCTGGGATGTGGCGGATGCCGACGTGCATGCCATCGGCGCGCAGATGAGCGCCCTGGATTATGTCACCCTGTGTTATCGCCGGCCGCGGCAGCTTCCCGACTGGCCGTACAATCTGTTCTGCATGATCCATGGCCAGGACCGCGACTCCGTGCTGGCCAATATCGCCGAGCTCATCGCGCGCTGTCATCTGGAAAACATTCCCTATCAGGTATTGTTCAGCCGCCGGCGCTTCAAGCAATGCGGCGCGCGCTATGCGCCCAGCACCGATGCCGGGCCGCTGCAACGGATGGGTACGTGATGGACGCCAAAGACCGGGAGATCATCAACGAGCTGCAGGGAGGTTTTCCCGTCTGCGAGCACCCGTATGCCGAGGCGGCGCACAGGCTTGATCTGACGGAAGACGAACTGATCGAACGTCTCCGGGCGCTGCTGGCACAGGGCATCCTGTCGCGCTTCGGGCCGATGTATCACGCCGAGCGCATGGGCGGCGGCCTCACGCTGGCGGCGATGCAAATCCCGCCGGCGGATTTCGAGCGCGTGGCCGGACAGGTCAACGCCTTTGCCGAAGTCGCGCACAATTATGCCCGCGATCATGCCCTGAACATGTGGTTCGTGCTGGCCACGGAGACCCGCGAGCGCATCGACGAGGTGCTGCGCGAGATCGAACAGCAGACGGGCTATCGCGTCTACAATATGCCCAAGATCGAGGAATTCTTCATCGGGCTGAGGTTTGCCGTATGAATGCCGTGCTCGACACCCCGCTCATCGATGCCACCGACCGGCGCATT
>MGXL01000063.1:5637-6278 GCA_001801365.1 Gammaproteobacteria bacterium RBG_16_57_12
CGCGCATGCAGCGCATGCTCGATCAGGGCATCATACGGCGCATCGGCGCGGTGCCCAATCATTATGCCCTGGGCTACAAGGGCAACGGCATGTCGGTATGGGATGTGCCGGATGAGCGCATCAGGCTGCTGGGGCCGCGCATCGGCGCCCTGGATTTCGTCAGCCATTGCTATCACCGCCCGCGTTATCTGCCCGAGTGGCCCTACAATCTGTTTGCCATGGTCCATGGACGGGACCGTGACGAGGTTCAGGAAAAAGTGGCCCTCATCGCACAGATGCTGGGCAATGACGACCGGGGGCACGAGGTGCTGTTCAGCACGCGTATCCTGAAAAAGACCGGCCTGCGCATCAGCGCCTGAAGGAGAATGCCATGTTCCGCATTTCACAGTACATGCAAGAGCTGCAACACCCCACGCCCCTGACGCCGCGCCGCACGCCCTCCGGCCCGGTGGTGATCTGGAATCTGATCCGCCGCTGCAATCTCACCTGCAAGCATTGCTACTCCATTTCGGCGGACAAGGATTTCCCCGGTGAACTCTCCACGGCGGAGATCTACACGGTGATGGATGATCTCAAAGAATTCGGCGTACCGGTATTGATCCTCTCCGGCGGCGAGCCGCTGATGCACCATGATATTTTCG
>MGXL01000063.1:6305-7085 GCA_001801365.1 Gammaproteobacteria bacterium RBG_16_57_12
GAGATCTCGCGCCGCGCCAAGGCCAAGGGTTTTTATGTCGGCCTGTCCACCAACGGCACGCTGATCGACAGCCAGAACACTCAGGAGATCGCGGCGGTGGGCTACAACTATGTCGGCATCAGCATCGACGGCGTCAAGGAGACCCACGATCATTTCCGGCACAAGCCGGGCAGCTTCGACGAGGCCATGAACGGCATCCGGCTGTGCCGCGATCAAGGCATCAAGGTGGGCATGCGCTTCACCATGACCATGGACAACGCGGGTGAGCTGCCGCAAATGCTGCAACTCATGGAAGATGAAGGCATCGACAAGTTTTATTTTTCCCATCTCAACTATGCCGGCCGCGGCAATGTCAACCGCAGGGACGACGCCCTGTTCGAGACCACGCGGCGGGCGATGGATCTGTTGTTCGAGACCTGCTGGCGCTATCAGCAGCAGGGGCTGAAAAAGGAATTCGTCACGGGCAACAATGACGCCGATGGCGTTTATATGCTGCTGTGGCTGCAACGGCATTTCCCCGACCAGGTGGAGCACATCCGCGCCAGGCTGCTGCAGTGGCGCGGCAATTCCTCCGGGGTGAATATCGCCAATATCGACAACCTCGGCGAGGTGCATCCCGACACCATGTGGTGGCACTACAATCTGGGCAATGTGCGCCAGCGGCCGTTCTCGGAAATCTGGCGCGATACCTCGGACCCGGTGATGGCCGGACTCAAGGCCTTTCCGCGCGCCGTCCAGGGCCGCTGCGGCGAGTGCCGGCATTTCGCGATCTGCAACGGC
>MGXL01000064.1:0-2715 GCA_001801365.1 Gammaproteobacteria bacterium RBG_16_57_12
AGGATGGCACGGTCATCACGGATTCAGATTTCTTGTCACTTTCCCTGCTTTCCACCGAGGGCAACGATGTCATTTTCGGGGCCAGTCAGGCTGATACCATCTCGGGTTTGGGCGGGAACGATCTGATCGTCGGGTTAACCGGCGATGATGTGCTGGTTGGGAATACCGGCAATGATATTCTGTACGGCGGCGCTTTGGAGCCTTGGTCGGTTTCCAACTATACGGATCTCTACCAGAGAGCGTTGCTTGACGGAATTGTTCCTTCGGCAACGCCTAACGGGAACGATACCTACCGTTTTGCCCGTGGTGATGGTCAGGACGTGATTGTCGATGTTGACAGTTCTCCCAATCTGGACGTTATTGAATTCGCCCCCGGCATCCTCCCAGAGGAGGTCGCCGCCACCCGAGTCGGCGATCACCTGCTTCTGACCATTGCGTCGCCGACGGGTGGAACGGAGAACGATTCCATCACAGTCCGGCACTGGTTCCGGAACGAAACCAACGATTGGCGTATCGAAGAAATTCGCTTCGCTGATGGTGCTGTGTGGGACATTCCTTACATCAATCAGGCGGTACTCTACTCAGCTGCCTCCGTCGGCAATGACGCCATCCATGGTTTCAACAACAGCGATGACCACCTCATCGGACTTGCCGGTGTCGATAATCTTTACGGCGAGGCCGGGGATGACCTCATCGAGGGAGGCGGCGATACTGATTCGCTCTTTGGCGGTGCGGGGGACGATATCCTTCGAGGTGGGCTTGGCGTTGATTTTCTCTACGGCGGTTCCGGCAATGATCTTCTCGATGGCGGGGTAGGCGATGACCGACTGTTTGGCGGGGCCGGGAACGACACCTATCTGTTTGGACGCGGCGCCGGACATGACCGGATCGAGGACATCGATGTCACACCTGGAAATCTCGATGCCGTGGTTTTCGATGTCGATATCCTGTCTTCAGATATACGGCTTTCCCGTTTTGAGCAAGACTTGCGTATCACCATTGCCGATACCGGCGATACATTGGATCTGAGCGCTTGGCTGTTTGACGACAATTCTGCCTATAAAATCGAGGAAATCCGCTTCGCCGACGGCACGGTCTGGGATGTTCCCACTGTCAAAGTGCTGTTGTTGCAGGGTACGCCCGGTAACGACACGATCATCGGATATTCCACGAATGACACCATCGATGGCCTAGCCGGTAATGACGAGATCTTCGGGGCAGGCGGTGACGACCTCCTTATCGGGGGTATGGGCACTGATCGCCTGTACGGCGATGAAGGCAATGACCGGCTGTCTGGCGGCGATGGGTCCGACCTGCTGGTGGGTGGTTTTGACGATGATATCCTCGATGGCAATATCGGCAATGACCGCCTGTACGGTGGCAACACCTGGCCTAACATCTACAACCCGATCAGCAACGGCAACGATACCTATGTCTTCGGTCGTGGCCATGGTTCCGACTCGATTGTCGATACTGACAGCGTAGCAGGCAACCGCGATGTCATTTCCTTCAACAGCGACACCCTGCCGGAGGACGTCATCGTCCGCCGTTCGGGCAACGACCTGCACCTCAGGATCGCTGGCACCGACGATAACCTTTACGTCAGCAACTTCTTTTCAGGTGCGGAGCACCGGATCGAAGAAGTGCGCTTTGCCGACGGCACGGTCTGGGACGTGCCCACCCTCTACGCGCGTGGTTTGATCCCGACCCCATCCGACGATGCCATTACCGGGTACGAGACCAACGACCTCATCACCGGTCTCGATGGCGCGGATGTCCTTCGCGGCATGGAAGGGGATGACCAACTGGATGGCGGCCTCGGTGACGACCAACTGGACGGCGGTGCCGGCAGCGATGTGTATACCTATGGCGCCGGGCTGGGGAACGACGTTATCCAGGATTCCGGGGCTGCATCAGCCGGAACCGATACCGTTCTGCTGAACGGCCTCATCCCGGATGACGTTACCCTGAGCCTTGCCGGCCCCGATCTCATCGTGCAGATCAACGCCACCGGCGAGCAACTGACCCTGGTGGGCTGGCAGAACAGCACCAACGGTGTCGAGCAACTGGTGTTCGGTGACGGCACCGTCTGGGACGAAGCCACGATCCGCAGCTATCCGTTCTCGGGCACAGCCGACGACGATTACCTCGAAGGCACTGATGGCCCAGATATTCTGGATGGTGGTGCGGGTAATGACACGGTCAACGGCAGGAATGGGAATGACCGGCTCTATGGCGGCACCGGCGACGATTACCTCTACTCCGGCGGGAATAGCTATTTAGACGGCGGCGCTGGCAACGACCAGATATCCGCCGGTCAAGGGAACGACACCTATGTCGTCTCCAACGATGGTTTTGACTTAATTAGTGATGACGGTGGCGCCAATACCATGGTCTTTGCGCCCGGGATCACGCTGGCGGACCTGAGCGTACAGACCTATCGTGCCATCGAGAGTGGCGATGGTGATTATGAGGTTATCCAGATCGCCGTGGGGACCGGTGATGGAACCGGGGCGTATTACAGCAGCGAAGTCTACGTGTACTCAGATGAGGTCGGGGGCTACCTGTACGGAGGCGTCCCGGCTAGCTTGCAGTTTGTATTCGCCGATGGCACTACATTGACGCAAGATGAGGTCTTCGCGCGCGCTGACGGCGGACTCATCGGGAATCACCGGGGGACCACTGGCGATGACATTCTGATTGGTAGTGTTACCG
>MGXL01000064.1:2788-7198 GCA_001801365.1 Gammaproteobacteria bacterium RBG_16_57_12
GGAAACGATCTGGTCAGCGGCGGCGCCGGAGATGATTCCATCTCCGGGGATTGGGGCGATGATATCCTGGCCGGTGGGAAAGGCAATGATTCAGTTTTCGGCGGATCTGAGAATGATGTGTATCTCTTCAACCGCGGCGACGGCCAGGACTTTATAAATAATTGGGAATCTCCGACAGATGTAGACACCATTTCATTTGGCCAGGGGATTCAGCCGGGTGACATAGTAGGCTATGTGCGCTATGGGACTTTTGAGGCGTTCCTGGTCCTGACTATCGGCGGCAGCGACAGTCTTACTATTCCTTGGTTTGATACCATGGATGGCAATGCCATCATCCCGGAAGCCGTGGTCGAGCGCGTCCAATTTGTGACAGCGGACGGAACGAGGGTCTTCGATTTCGCAGGTCTTGTCGCCAGTCTTGCTGCCGAGTTGTTGGTGGCCGATGCCGCTAATCCGGTGGCTCTGTTCACACCCGCCACGACGGGTTACGAGCTGACAGGCACGGTTGCCCCGGTCAGCGAGGAACATGTCATTGCCTACGGCCTTACCGGAGACCTGTTTGCCACGGCCACACAACGTACCGGCGGCGTTAGTACGGATGACATCATCCGTGGCACGGCCGGCGATGACACCGTCACCGATTTGGGCGGTAACAACACCATCTTGGCCGGCGATGGCAACAATGTGGTTACCACCGGCGCAGGCAATGACACCATCAGCACCGGCAGCGGTAATGACACCATTGCCGCTGGCGGAGGAATGGACAGGATTGCTGGCGGTGCCGGGAATGATACCTATTATTTCAATCTCGGTGACGGCGTTGATTTGATCGATGACCTGGCAGGTGCCGGCGAAGGCAACCGCGTTGTCTTCGGCCCGGGCATTTCCCCGGATGACCTCAAGCTTTCACATGACAGTTCAATGCTGGCGATCGATGTCGGCACAGGCGGTGACGGTCTGCGCTTGTCAAACTTCGACCCGGCGAATCCTTTAGGCGCACATGCCATCGATTCATTCGAGTTTGCCGATGGAACGGTGCTTTTCTATGCAGAGTTGATCGGCCGCGGGCTTGGGCTCACGGGTACCGATACAGACGACCTGCTTGTGGGCACCGGTGTTGCCGATCGCATAGTTGCCCAGGGCGGTAATGACGTGATCGTCGGCGGCGCGGGCAACGATCTGTTCGATGGCGGTTCCGGCAACGATCTCTACGTGTTCAATCTTGGCGATGGTGTCGACACGATCGTTGACCGGGTATCACCCGGCGTCGGCAATACCGTTGTCTTTGGTCCAGGCATTACCTCCGCCGACCTTTCTCTGCGGCTGGATACCACCGGGGCTACCCCGGCGCTGGTGATCCAGGTCGGGAACGGTGGCGATGCCATCCGTCTGGACGGTTTTGATCCTTTAGATGCGACCGGATCACGCGTTGTCGAGACCTTCCGGTTTGCCGATGGTTCGTCCCTATCCTACGACCAGTTGCTCAGTCTCGGCATCGCCGTCAACGGCACGACCGCGTCCGAATCCTTGACCGGCACAAGCGTACGCGACCTTTTGCGCGGCGGCGGCGGAAATGACCAGCTTGCCGGTGGCGAGGGCGATGACACGTATTTCTTCAATACCGGTGAAGGGATGGTGACGATCAATGATGTCGCTTCCCCCATCGATCCCAACACGCTGGTATTCGGCAGCGGAATATCGCCGACCGATCTGCAACTGGGCCTGGATCCAGAGGCCGGTGAGCTCGTGATCCGGATGGGTCAGTCCGGCGATGCCGTGCGTCTTTCTGGCTTCAACCCGGACGACCCGTACGGCGCACACGCGGTTGAGTTCTACCGATTCGCTGATGGAACGGTACTGACCTACGCCCAACTGATCGACCGTGGCTTCGACGTGCTCGGCACCGACGCCAATGACGATTTGCGGGGGACGTCCACCACCGACCGGATTACCGGTTCGGCCGGTCACGACCTGATCCGCGGCGGTGCCGGCGGTGACTTCGCTTCGGGTGGCGCGGGTGACGATACCTACGTCTACCGGATCGGTGACGGCATCCTGACCATCGATGACCTGGCCAATATCGGCGAAGGCAATACTCTGGAGTTCGGCGAGGGCATCGTGCTGGCCGACATGCGCAACCGGCTGAGCTATTTGCCGCCGGCGCCGGGCCAGACCGCCGGAACCTTCATCATCCGTATCGGCGAAGGGACCGGTGACGAGGTTCACCTGACGAACTTCAACCCCGACGATGCCGATCTGGGTGCGCACGCCGTGGAGCTGTTCCGCTTCGCCGACGGCACGACCGTGAACTACCGGCAACTGGTACAGAACACCTTCATCGTTCAGGGCGATACCGGCGATGATGCCCTGCGCGGGACCAACCTCACCGACCGTCTCTATGGATACGAGGGTTCCGATACCCTGCGCGGCCAGCTGGGCAATGACACGTTGACCGGTGGCACCGGGAACGACGAACTGTATGGTGAAGAAGGCGACGATACCTACGTTTTCAATCTCGGTGACGGAATCGACACCATCCATGAACCCGCCACGCCGGCGGCCCCCAACCGGATCGTGTTTGGTGCCGGTGTGGCGCTGACCGATCTTCGTTTCGAGCAGGTCGGGTATCTGCTGACGATCCACTACGGTAGCCAAGGGGATGCGATCCGGTTGCCGGACTTCAACTTCAGCGACGTCGGCGGCACGGTGATGGTGACCACCCTGGAATTCGGGGATGGCAGCACGGCCGATCTGGCGATGCTGATGAACCAGTCGCCCGTGCTCGATGCCCCCTTGGCCGATGTCGCCGTGCGGGTGGAGGATGTGTTGTCGTATGCCGTCCCGGCCGGGACCTTCTCCGATCCGGACGTGGGTGACACGCTGACCTACGTGGCTTCACTGGCCGATGACTCAGCACTTCCAGCCTGGTTACAGTTCGACGCCAGCAATGGGACATTCACGGGGACACCGGCACTGGGCGATCTCGGGGCTTTGGATGTCCGGGTAACCGCCACCGATGCTCATGGATTGAGTGTGAGCGACAACTTCACGCTGTCCGTGGTGCCGAGGAACCGGGCACCGGAAGTGGCGCAGCCGCCGGCTGACCTGGCCGTGGATGAAGACGTTGCTGCCATTCTGACTGTGCCGGCGGACGCGTTCATCGATCCGGATGTCGGCGACACGCTAGCCTATTCCGCCACGCTGGCCGATGGGACAGCACTACCCGCTTGGCTCTCGTTCGATGCCGGCACCCGTACCTTCACCGGTACGCCGGCGAACGGCGACGTCGGCGTACTGGACATCCGGGTGACGGCCACGGACACCCAGGGCGAGAGCGCCTCGGACGTCTTCTCGCTCACCGTCAACAACGTCAACGATGCCCCGGTACTGGCCCATGCCCTTGCCGATCAGTCCACCACCGAAGGGCAGGCCTTCAGCTTCACCCTCGACCCGGCCACCTTCAGCGACGACGATGCCATCCACGGCGATACCCTGAGCTTCTCGGCCACGCTGGCCGATGGTTCGGCGTTGCCGGGGTGGCTGACCTTCGACCCATCCACCCAGACCTTCTCGGGCACGGCCCCGGACGACAGCACGGTGACCGGCACGGACGGTGACGACGTGCTGGTCTCGAACGATATCGATACCGTTCACACCCTCCGCGTGACCGCCAGCGACACCGGCGGCCTGTCGGCCTCGGACGACTTCGCACTCACCGTCCACGACGCGAGCCCCGACGACGTCTACGATGGGCAGAGCGGGAACGACATGCTTGACACCGGCATCGGCAACGACATACTCACCGGCAGCACCGGCAACGATGTGCTGCTGGGCGGGGTGGGTAACGATACCTATGTCTACAACCTCGGCGATGGCCTCGATACCCTGACCGACACCGATGGCGCCGATACCCTGCGCTTCGGGCCGGACCTCACCGCCGAGCAGGTGGTGGTGCGCCTGGATGCCGCCGCCGGGCTCGCCCGCTTGCGGTTCCTGGATGCCGACGGTTGCGAGAGCACCGATCAGGGGATCGACATCACCCTTAACACAGACGGTAGCCTGCCGATCGAGTCCGTCGTGTTCGCCGATGGCAGTACGCTGGCGCCGGCGGACCTCGTGGTCCAGTCCCTGACGCACCGGGGCACCAACAAGAATGACACCATTACGACGGATCGTCATGACGACACTATCTACGGTGGCAACGGCAGGGACGTCCTCACCTCAGGGTCCGGCAACGATACCCTGTATGGCGAGAACGGCAACGATCGGCTCTACGGGCAGGGCGGCCACGACACCCTCACGGGTGGCCGCGGCGATGACCTGCTCGACGGCGGCTGCGGGGACGACACCCTCGTCGCCGACCAGGGCGAGGACACGCTGATCGGCGGCCAGGGCAATGACACGATCCTC
>MGXL01000064.1:7212-7577 GCA_001801365.1 Gammaproteobacteria bacterium RBG_16_57_12
ACGATCCTCTTGGGCCAGTGCGAACACACCATCCGGTTCGGGACCGGCGATGGCCAGGACACGATCCGTCGCCTGACGGCGAGCGGTGGCGATGACGACCACGACGATGACCATGAGTCCGAAGCCGAGGTGGTCTTTGGACAAGGCATCGATCCCAACCGCCTGTGGTTCGCGCGCCGCGGCAACGACCTCACCGTGCAGTTACTGGGCACCGGCGATGGCCTGACCATCGAGAACTGGTACGACCAAGAACACAAACCGATCGAAGAGTTCCAGACCGCCGACGGATCGGAACTGGAAGGCAAGCAGATCGAACGGCTGGTCCAGGCCATGGCCCAGTTCGCCCCGAGCCTCTCGGCCGATGG
>MGXL01000064.1:7622-8894 GCA_001801365.1 Gammaproteobacteria bacterium RBG_16_57_12
CGCGGCGTGGGAGCGGGGATAAGCCGGGCTTCCCCCTCACACCCTGCCCCTTTCCTTCCAAAATGGGGAGATTGTCCGTCAGTGCGGAAACAGCCACTGCAGGCTGCTGAAAGGTGAGCTCTTCTGTAGCCGGCTAGCGGTCAGTGGCGTCGGAGTGACCGGCACACCCAACACAACCTTTCCTTCACCGGTGCTGCGCGGATCGGAAACCGCCTGTAACCGCCCGCGCCGTTTGTCCCACACGATTATCTGCATGTTGCCGTAGGGGCGGATCTCGCGCAGCGGGTGGCCGAGCTTGCGGAGGTGTTCGAGGCTGGCGCGATCGAGCGCGCCGGGTTCGTATTCAAGGCGGTCGGGAAGGTATTGATGGTGGTAGCGCGGCTGGCGCAGCCAGTCTGGTAAAAATGGGGACGGAGAAATCAAGTGTCACACTCTCTCCGCCAAGCGCAAGCTCCTGGGCGCGAAGTGATGGCCGTCGCCACGTGAACCGTTGATTTTATGTAGGCTGGTCTATACACTGGTCTATGTGAATTCCACCCAGCGGGAGAAAATCATGAAGATCGAAATCGGTTCGTATGAAGCGAAAACAAAGCTCCCGGAATTGCTCCGGCAGGTAAAAACCGGCAAAAGCTTTACCATCACCAATCGCGGGGAAGCCATTGCGGATCTCGTGCCCAGTGCTGGCGCGAAGGCAAAAGACAAGGTTGCCGCGGCGGATAAGCTCAAGGCATTCATGCGAAACGATCCGGTGCGGGGTGTAAACATCAAGAAACTGATCGAGGAGGGGCGCGCGTGAGCTTTGTCCTCGATAACTCGGTGACCATGCGTTGGTTTTTCGGCGATGGCAAGCCACGGGAACTTGCCTATGCGGGCAAGGTGCTCGACGCGATGAAGAAAACCAGCGCCTTCGTACCCGTGACATGGGGACTTGAGGCGGCCAACGTCATTGCCAAGGCGGAAGCAAAAGCCCTGGTGACCGAGGCGCGAAGCGGGGCCTTTATCGAGATGCTGGAAGGCGTCGATATCGAGGTGGACGCATCCACATTCGCCCACGCGCTGACCGATACCCTGCAACTGGCGCGGCGCTACAAGCTGTCCGCCTACGATGCCTCCTACCTCGAACTGGCTTTAAGGCTGGGCATACCCATGGCCACGCTCGACGAAGATTTGCAGAAGGCTGCAAAGAAAGCGGGCGTGAAAAAGTTTGGTTGAAATAAAAAATAGAATTCACCGCCGGAAGTGGAACCCGGGGTCAGCTACTGACTTGCTTCG
>MGXL01000065.1:0-2272 GCA_001801365.1 Gammaproteobacteria bacterium RBG_16_57_12
GCCAATTATTACGAGGGACCGCTGTGGCATGGCCATGAGATGCTGTTCGGATTCAGCGCAGCGGTGATTGCCGGATTCCTGCTCACGGCGGTGCGCAACTGGACCAATATCGATACGCCGCACGGCACACCCCTGATGCTGCTGTCGCTGCTGTGGCTGGCGGGCCGGGTGCTGCCGTTCTTTCCCGGCAGCCTCCCGCATGCCTTGATCGCCGGGGTTGATCTGGCCTTTCTGCCAGCAGTTGGCCTGGCCGTCGCCATCCCCATCATCAAGGCGCGGCAACGCCACAATCTGCAATTCATCGTAATCATCAGCGTGCTGACGCTGGCCAATCTGCTGATCCATCTGCAGGCGCTCGGCTACACCCAGACCAGCGCCAGGACAGGCACACAGCTTGCCGTCTATCTGATCATCCTGCTGATCATGGTCATCGGCGGCCGCGTGATTCCGTTCTTTATCGAGCGCGCCCTTGGCGGTGCACAATCCACCCGCTCCCAATTTGTCGAAGTGGCCTGCCTGAGCACGCTGATACTGTTCATGCTCGCCAAGGTGGCGGCGGCGCCCGCGGCAATGCTGTCGGTATTGGCCCTGGCCACGGCACTCAGTCATGGCCTGCGGCTGAGTGGCTGGTATAACCCGCAACTGTGGCGTGTGCCGCTGCTATGGATACTGTATCTCGGTTATGGCTGGCTGGTGATCGGGTTTATTTTGCAGGCACTTGCCGAGATCGGCCTGCTGTCAGCCTCGCTGGCCCAGCATGCCTTCACTACCGGGGCCATCGGCGCATTGACCCTGGGCATGATGGCGCGAGTATCCCTGGGACATACGGGCCGGGCGATGCAAAGCGCCAGGGGCATCAATTATGCCTTTGGCCTTGTCATCGCGGCAGCGGCGCTGCGCGTTCTGGGCCCGCTGATACTGCCATCCTGGTACTCACAGATCATCACCCTGGCCGGCATCGTGTGGCTGCTGGCCTTTGTCATTTTCGTCATCATCTACGCACCGATCCTGCTCCGGCCCCGTGTCGACGGCCAGCCCGGTTGACCCCGGCCTACTATCGGCTCCCGGCATGAGCGACACCGACACCGCAATGCCGATAGCGCAGTACGCCACGCTGGGTCCGGAGCTGATCCTCGACGCGGTGGAGAGTCTCGGCCTGCGCTGCAGCGCCCGTATCCTGGCCCTGAACAGCTATGAAAACCGCGTTTATCAAGTAGGGCTGGAAGACAGCGCGCCGGTGGTGGTCAAATTCTACCGGCCCGGGCGCTGGAGTGACGAACAGATACTGGAAGAACACCGCTTCACCCTGGAGCTCGCCGACCTGGAGAATCCGGTGGTGGCGCCGCTGGTCCTTGCCGATGGCCGATCCCTGCACCATTTTGGCGGTTTTCGCTTCGCGGTCTATCCCCGGCAGGGCGGGCACACCCCGGAACTGAGCGATCCGGAACATTTACACCGCATCGGCCGCGCCCTGGGTCGCATCCATGCCCTAGGGGCGGTGCATCCCTTCCGCGCGCGGCCGGACATCAGCCTCGACAGTTATGTGCATGAACCTGCGCGTTTCATCCTGGAACATGACTTCATACCCGGTGCCTTGCTGCCGGCGTATCAATCCCTGCTGGCAGACCTGCTGCCGCTGTTGCGCGAGTTCATGACAGGAATCGAATATCCGATCATTCGTCTGCATGGCGACTGTTACCCCAGCAATATTCTCTGGGCGGACGATGGACCGCACCTGGTTGATTTCGACGATTGCCGCAATGGCCCGGCGGTGCAGGATGTATGGATGTTCCTGTCCGGCCACCGGGACGAACGTCAGGGCCAGCTGTGCGAATTGCTGGATGGTTATGGCGAATTTCACGACTTCAACCCGGCCGAGCTGGGCCTGATCGAATCCTTGCGCACAATGCGGCTCATCCATTATGCAGGCTGGCTGGCCAGACGCTGGGATGATCCGGCCTTCCCCCGCAGCTTCCCCTGGTTCAACACCCCACGCTATTGGGAGGAACACATCCTGACCTTGCGCGAACAGTATGCCGCCTTACAGGAAGAACCCTTGCGCTATTTGTGATGAAGCATCACCACAAGATAGAGGCACGGCAAATTTGTTCTCGCAAATTTGTTTATAAATCAACGATGACTGATTTTTACGAACCCCGGCCAATCAAAGAATTCACGTAGGGTGGATAAGCGCAGCGCATCCACCCTACACTTATCGCCGAGGACAAATTTACTCTGAGTGGAGGCGCGGCAAATTCACATCAAGAACCAA
>MGXL01000065.1:2452-2553 GCA_001801365.1 Gammaproteobacteria bacterium RBG_16_57_12
TGCCCGCCAATGAAATCGTCGGTCTGTTGCCCGGCGAACTGTTCGTGCATCGCAACGTGGCCAACGTGGTGGTGCATACCGATCTCAACTGCCTGTCGGTG
>MGXL01000065.1:2614-2815 GCA_001801365.1 Gammaproteobacteria bacterium RBG_16_57_12
GCGGCGGCATCCAGGCGGCGATGGGCGACAAGGAGCTGGGGCTGATCGATAACTGGCTGTTGAATATCCGCGACATCCATCAGAAACACCGCGACTCCATCAACCGGTTCGACAATGAACAGCAACGCGCCGACCGTCTCTGCGAATTGAATGTGATCGAGCAGGTCTACAATGTCTGTCATTCCACCATCGTGCAGCGGG
>MGXL01000065.1:2870-11957 GCA_001801365.1 Gammaproteobacteria bacterium RBG_16_57_12
ATTGCGTGATCTGGATACCCGCATCAGCGGCCAGCATGAAATCCTGGACATCTATCGTTTCGCCACCGCCAAGCGCAAGTAGCACATGTGGGCGGCCCTGATCGAACTCGGCGTCATCGTGGCGCTCTTCGCCGTGGTGTTGTTGGCCTGGCGCAGAGGCAAGCGCAAATAAGCCGTGTTATCGGGCCGTCCCCTGCAGCAACTTCTCCGGCACTTTGGTGGGCTCCCGGCCATGGATGGCCTGGGACAGGCTCTCGGAATCCATGACCGTCAGCACAATCACCAGCGCCATCACCGGCAACAGCCCCAGCCCCGCCAGCACGGCGATCACCAGCTCCTTCATGGCGCCGACATAGGCATACATAAACCACGCCAGCAGAAAGGCAATCGCCAGGAGGACGTAACCGATCAGAAATATCCTGGTGCGCTTGATGACCAGATGCCAGTGATACCTGACAAACAGGGAATCCGACCTGAGGTGCGCGGGTCCCTTGAGCAGTAAAAACGAGATGATCAATAATGAGATGACCGGGACGATCAGACCCAGCATCGGTTTGACATTGATATTGCTCAGGACAATCACATTCAACAGGATATGATTGCCGACCATATTGAATAAAAACAGTTCATGAGGCAGCCTGGCCGCCTTCATCTCTGCCGGGGTATACATCGGTTGTACTGACATTACTGCTCCTCTTTCCTATCGTTATCATCTGTTGCCGATACCGCACGATCCTGGCTGCCCGGTTGATCGGCGGTTGTAATTACTTGGCTATTGTCCTGCCCGGCCTCGCGGGCATGCGCCTGCGGTAACAGCGGATCATCATCATCGTTGAGAATTCGATGCGCCGGCCCTTCCATATCATCATACTGGCCGGTACGGGCCATCCAGAAAAATACCGCCACGCTCACCAGGGCAAGCAGTATCATGGCGGGCAATAGTGTATAGATCGTCTCCATGGCACCCTCCGGGTTAGTCAGCTCGGCAACGCCTGCGGATCAGGATGGCATTTCCGATCACCAGCAGGGAACTGATGGGCATCGCCAGCGCGGCCGTCACCGGGGTCAGTTTGGCGGCCATCGCCAGCGGCACAAAGATCATATTATATATGAGTGAAATAGCAATGTTCTGACGGATGGTGCGCAAGGCCCGCCGCGACAGGGCTATGGCAAACAGGATACGGCGCAGATCGTTGCCCATGATCACGATATCGGCGCAGTCCATGGAGACATCGGTGCCCGAACCCATGGCGATCGCCACATCGGCGCGCGCCAGGGCGGGGGCATCATTCACCCCGTCGCCCACCATCAGCACCCGCTCCCCCGCCTCGCGCAACTGCACAATGACCTGGTCTTTATCCTGGGGCAGCACCCGGGCGATCACCCGGATACCGCCGCCGAGCTGTTTGGCCACCTGCTCCGCCGCCGCCTGGCTGTCACCGGTAAGGAGGGTTACGCCCAGACCGCGCTGTTGCAGCGCCTGGACCAGCGCCGCCGCCCCTTCACGCAACTGGTCCTGCAAGGCGATCAGCCCGGCCACCTGTCCGGCCAGCACCACGAACACCGCCACACCCGCGGCCTGCTCCACTGCCGCACGCCGTTCTTGCAGCTCCACCGGAAGATTGATGCCCTGATTGTCCAGCAAGGCCGCGCTACCCACCGCCACGGGGACACCATCGATCACGGCCTTCACCCCCAAACCCGGCAGGCTGATAAAGTCAGCCAGCACCCCGCCACGCGCGACGGCCTTATCCTGTCCGGCATGTAACACAATCGCCCTGGCGATGGGGTGCTCGGAGCGCGCCTCCACCGCAGCGGCCAACGCCACCATCTGTGCCGGGGTCATTGCTGCACCGGGTGCGGGATGGATGCCGGACACCGACATGCGCCCCTCGGTGAGCGTCCCGGTCTTGTCGAATACCACGTGAGTGACTCCTGACAGAGTCTCCAGGGCCCGGCCGTTGCGAACCAGCACGCCGTGGGCGGCGCCATGGCCGACGCTGACCACGACGCTCATGGGCGTGGACATGCCGAAGGCGCACGGACAGGTAATGATCAGCACCGACACCCCCGCCATCAGGGCCAGGTCGAAACCGGCAGCCGTAATCCAGAACAGGAAGGTGACCGCCGCCAGCCCCAGGGTAATCGCCACGAACCACGGCACGATACGGTCGGCCAGATGCTGGATCGGCGCCTTGGAGCCCTGCGCCGCCTCGACCAGATGAATGATCCTGGCCAGCGCCGTGTTCTGCCCGAGCTGCTCCACCGCCACCACCAGCGCGCCCTGGCCGTTCACGGTGCCGGCCACCACTGCATCGCCCACACGCTTGTGCACCGGGTGCGATTCGCCGGTAAGCATGGCCTCGTCCAGCGTGGACTCGCCATCGACAATGCGCCCGTCCACTGGCACCTTATCGCCGGGGCGGATCAGCACGCGGTTGCCCAGCGTCAGGCTGCGCACGCTCACCAGCTTCTGCTCATCACCTTCGAGCTTCAGCGCCGAACGTGGTTGCAGCTCCATCAGGCGCGCGGTGGCGGTCGTCGTGCTGCGCCGCGACAGACCTTCCAGATAGCGTCCCACCAGGATCACGAACAGAAAACTGGTCACGGTGTCGAAATACACATTGCCCGCGCCGCTCACCGTCACCCAGACCGAATAGAGATACGTCGCGCTCACGCCGATGGCAATGGGCAGATCCATGGTGAGCTGGCGCGAGGCCAGGCCGCGCAGCGCCGCGCGGTAGAACGGCCAGCCCGAATACAGCAACACGGGCGTGGCCAGCAGCAGCGCGATCCAGTGCAGGAACTGCTTGTGCTCGGGGTCGATCCTGGAAGCGGAGTATTCGCCCGAATACAGCGCAATGGCGATGAACATCATGTTCATCATGCCAAAGCCGGCGAACGCCATGCGGTACAACAGCGCCTTGTTGTGGCGCAGGACCACGCCCTCGGCGCGCTGCGGATTGTAGGGCACCGCCGCATAACCGATGGCTGCCAGGCGGCGCAGGATGTCGGATAGCTTGCGCTGGCGCGTATCCCAGCGCACCTGCAGGCGCTGATAGGCCAGATTCACCTCGGCCTGCAGCACCCCTTCCATCGGCTGCAAGGCATGCTCGATCAGCCACACGCAGGCCGCGCAGTGGATGCCTTCCACCAGCAGCGTGGCCTCGCTCGTCTCGCCGCGCGTGGCAACGAACTCGGCCTGCTCCTCGGGCAGATCGAACTGCTCGACATCCCGGATAACCGACGGCGGTGGCGCGAGTTCTGCCTTATACAGCCGCTGGTAAAATCCTGCCAGCCCGGCTTCATGGATGGTTGCGCAGACCGTGGCGCAGCCCGAGCAGCAGAACTCGCGCAGTTGCCCGGCCACCACCCGCGCCTGCCGAGCCTCCGGCAGCACCGGCAGGGCGCAATGAAAACAACTGGCTGTCATATCGGGCAGGCAGGGCGGATCAATTCTTCACAAAGATGCGCTGCGCCAGATCCATTTTATCTTCACCCTTGATGGCGGTGATCAACAGATCCCAATTACCCGGCAGAGGAAACGTAACGGGCACACTATATTCGCCTTGACCTTCCTCGGTCATGGCCACGGCAAAATCCCGGGTGGCATCGTTAGGGCGGAATATCTCCATCATCACCCGGGCACTACCCAGGGGATAACCCTGCGCATCGCTGAGCTTGAGACGATAGGTCTGGTTCGCATCCAGCAACGGGGTTGCAGGCGCTTCCAGTTTTAACTGCCAGCCCAGCCGCTCATTATCACTCAGGCGCTTCACTTCACTATGGAAATAATTCTTGCCCCGATCGTAGAAGTCCTCCACAACCAGACCAGTGTTGGTCCTGAAGCCCATCACGATCATAAAGATATTGACCGATAACATCACCGCAACCAATCCAAGCATGCCCCATACCCAGGGACTGCGCCAGGCCGAGCCTTCATTGATTTGCCGCTTTTCGCTATTCATATTCTCACCTTTGCTCTTATCATCCGACATATCGTTATTCCTTACTGTAATGCGCCTGCACTGCATGTCCCTCGGTCAGGGACGCGCAAAGAAACTGGTATTTTCCTGATGCATCGGAGGTCCCTTGACGGTGTCGAGTATAAAGCGCACCGGAACCTTCTGCTCTGGGAGATTTTCTGGCACGGCCCGCAGACGTACCGTAAATGGAATCAGCTTCTCCGCTTTTAAGATGGTTTCACTTTCGACTCCATGCAGCTCGACACCCGCGATATCCTCGGCATGGATCCGCACGACCAGATCCTGCTTGGTTTTATTAAAAACCTTGAACACATAACTGTTCTGTATACTGCCATCCGACATCATGGTATAGAGCGGTTGACGTTCGTGTATCACATGCCACTCGATAGGCGGGATGGTCAACAGACCATAGACTATGCCCAATGATGACAGTATGAAAATCGCCAGATAAATGATCACGCGCGGACGTCTGAATAAAGATGACACGTGCTCGCCATCCATCTCCTTCTCGGAGGCATAGCGTATCAGTCCGGCCGGCCGGTTTACTTTTTCCATCACCTCGTCGCAGGCATCAATACACAGGCCGCAGGTAATGCATCCCGACTGTTGTCCTTCGCGGATATCCACGCCGGTCGGACAAACGGCGACGCACAACTTGCAGTCGATGCAATCACCCTTGGCTGCCGTTATTTCAGATTTTGATTTGATCTTGCCACGCGGCTCGCCACGTTTGCGGTCATAGGTCGGCAAAATGGTGTCTCGGTCCAGCATGACGCCCTGAATACGCCCGTAGGGGCATAGCCAGAGACATACCTGTTCACGCAAAAAACCGGCCAGATAGAATGTACCCAGGAAAAACAGCAACAATGTTACCCAGGCGGCTGGAGGCGCCTGCAAGGTGAAGATGTCAATCCATAATTGGTAGACATCGGTAAAATAGGCGGCAAAGCTCACGCCGGTCAATATGGCAATGCCCCCCCAGATGGAATATTTCATGGCACGCTTGCGCAGCTTTTCGCCTGTCCAGGATGATTCATCCAGCTTGCGCCGCTGCTGTGGCGAACCTTCGATCCAGTCTTCCACCCGGGTGAACCAGTCGGTCCAGACGGTCTGAAAACAGAAATAACCGCAAAACACCCGGCTAGCCACGGCCGTCACCCCGAACAGCGTCATCGCCAGCAGAATCAGCACCAGCGCCAGCATCCAGATATCCTGCGGATAGACCGTGATCGAAAATAAATGGAATTGACGATTGGGAATATCGAACAGGATCGCCTGATTCCCGTCCCAACGGATATAGGGCGTCAGGAAGTAGCCAAACCAGATATACCATCCCAGATTTTTCAGCCGCCGAAAACGCCCCTTGACCGGCTTGGCATGGACAGTCGTGTTACCGGTATTCACTATCCAGTGATGTGATTCTTCGTAGATCTCACGAACATCACCATGCTCTACAGGGGTTGATTGCTGTTCATTACCAGGCCCCCTGATTTTCGGCATCGGCTCACTCACACCAAGACTCCTTCATTACCTTCATTACCACATCGACCAGAACACATTATCATTAATAGCGCATGGACTGAGAAATTGACCGTAACATCCCAAACAAAATAAGGGGGCTAGCCCCCTTATTTTTATAGTTGTTATTCTTGAGACACCCCCTATACATCAGAGGTTCCTTAAGTTATTTTTTACCCGGCTCTTTATTAATCAGTTTTATGCCCCTGATAAATAATATTACCAAGATGATTATTGAAACCAATACTGCAAGAATAGCCCCAATTGCTACTGCATCCATTTTGCTCACCCCTTTCTTCAGTTAGGAAGAGGGGCCAGGCGGCCCCCTCCGACCAGATTGATTACTCGGTTTGACCACCGCCCAGTGACCAGACCTTTACAGTCAGCAGCTTGATGTCATTCGCTGACAACCTGCCGCCAAAGCTCGGCATTACAGCGTTACGTGTATGCTCGACACCTTCCTGGTTGACGCCATATTTGATGGTATGCAGGATTTCCTCACGACTGCCGCCAAAGCGCCAGATCCTGTCGGTCAGATTGGCTGAGCCGACAAACTTGTTACCCTTGGCATCTTCGCCATGACATCCGGAACAACCGGCGTTGCTGAAGGCAGCCAAACCCTCTTGCGTGGCCTTGCCGGCGGATACCGCCAGTACAAAGTCGGCCAGTTGATTGAGCTCTGCCTCTGACAGGGTTCCGGCATGGGCGGGCATGACGCCCTGGCGGCCATTGGTTACCGTTTCGCTGATATCGGCGACAGTACCGCCAAACAGCCAGTCATCGTCATTCAATACCGGAAACAGCCCCGGGGTTCCCTGACCATTGGCGCCGTGGCATGAGGCACAGGTATCACCGAACAGGGCCTTGGTATAAGAGTTGGCGAAATTGAGCATCTCGGGATCCTTAAGGATCTCTTCGGCGCTCATCGTGGCCAGCTTGTCGACATAGGGCTGACGCACCGCATCGAACTTGGCGATGGCCTCTTTATATTCACCGATCGACGTCCACCCTATCACGCCCTTGGTATGGCTGCTGATCAACGGGATCGACGGATAGATGATGAGATAGGCCACCAGCCATGCCCAACTTAAATAAAAACCGATCATCCACCATCTTGGCGGCTGGTTGGTCAGTTCACGTATCCCGTCCCATTCATGGCCGGTATCCGGCGCCTGGTTGGGATTGAAATTATCTGCCATGGTCATTCTCCCCTTCATTCAATTCATCTTTCAGGACAAAATCACGATGATCTTCTATCCTGTCTTTGTTTTTGGGATTAAACACCCAGTAATAGACAAAAACCGATAGCGCCGTGAGTGTGACGACAGCCACGAGCCCGAACCAGTCAGTCCCGGTCATGGCTGCCCAGTCTGTGCGAAAGTATTCCGCCACAGCCTCCATCATTGACGATAATCCTTCCCTTCCTGGAAATGCACCATCGTGCCAAGCACCTGAAGATAGGCGATCATCGCCTGGATCTCGGTCTTGCCCCGCACGGCTTCCGCAGCCCCGGAGATATCAGCGTCACTGTAAGGAACGCCCACCTTTCTTAATGCCGCCATCTTCGCCGGTGTTGTGCCTTCATCCACATAGCTTTGCGCAAGCCACGGGTAATTCGGCATCACCGACTCGGGCACTACACTTCTCGGTGCGATCAGGTGCTGGTAGTGCCACTCGTCGGAATATTTGCCGCCAACCCGGGCCAGATCCGGGCCGGTGCGCTTGGAGCCCCACTGGAAGGGGTGATCATATTTTGATTCCACCGCCAGTGAATAGTGACCATAGCGTTCCTTTTCGTCACGGAATGGGCGGATCATCTGCGAATGGCAGGTGTAGCAACCTTCACGTATGTATATATCCCGGCCCTCCAGCTCAAGGGCCGTGTAAGGGCGGATGCCGTCTTCGGCCGGGGTCAGTGACTCCATCGTATCATCCAGGTAGAACAAAGGTATGATTTCCACCAGACCGGCAACAGTCAATCCGAGTGCCAGACAGATGGTCAACAGCCAGATGTTTCGTTCATTTTTTTCCTGGAAGGTTATGTTTCCATTATTAGCTGACATGTCTATTCCTCCTCTTAGGCCCGGGCCGCTGCCACGGTAGTCTTACGCTCGGTACTGGTACTGGTAATGGTCATGATCACGTTATACAGCATGACCACAGCGCCCAGCAGGAAGATGGCGCCACCGATGGCGCGCATGGCGTAGAACGGATGCATGGCGGCTACCGACTCCACGAAGGTATAGCTCAGGTTGCCGTAATCATCGGTTGCCCGCCACATCAAGCCCTGCATGATGCCGGAGACCCACATCGCACAGATGTAGACAACGGCGCCGATTGTCGCCAGCCAGAAGTGCGCATTCACCAGCGCCGGAGAATACATCTCACGATCCCACATGCGGGTTATCATATGATACAGACCGCCAATGGATACCATCGCCACCCAACCCAGCGCACCGGAGTGTACATGGCCAACGGTCCAATCGGTGTAGTGCGACAGGGCATTGACAGTCTTGATGGACATTACCGGCCCTTCAAAGGTGGACATGGCATAGAAGGCCAGTGACACAATCAGGAAGCGCAGAATATAGTCATCCCGCAGCTTATGCCATGCGCCGGATAGCGTCAGCATGCCGTTCAGTGCGCCGCCCCAGGAAGGGATGATCATTGAAATGGAAACCGCCGCCCCCAGCGAGCCCGTCCAGTCAGGCAGCGCGGTGTATTGCAGGTGATGGGCGCCCAGCCAGGCGTAGCCGAACATCAGGGTCCAGAAATGCAGCACCGACAGCCGGTAGGAGAAGATCGGCAGCCCGGCCTGCTTGGGCACGAAGTAATACATGATGCCCAGGAAGCCGGCGGTCAGAAAGTAGCCTACCGCATTGTGGCCATACCACCACTGGATCATGGCATCCTGCACACCGGAGAACATGGAATAGGATTTGGTCAGAGAAACCGGAACCGCCAATGAATTGCCTATATGTAAATAGGTAATCATGATCATCATGCCAAGGAAGAACCAGTTGGCCACGTAGATATGGGAGGTCTTGCGTATTGCGATGGTCATGATGAAGTTGAACATGTACGACAGCCACACCACGGCGATGATGATGTCAATCCACCACTCCAGTTCGGCATATTCCTTGCCGGAGGTCATACCCAGCGGCAGTGTGATCACGGCCAGGACAATGACCAGGTTCCAGCCCCAGAAGGTGAACCACGCCATCTTGTCACTCCACAGCCGCACGTGGCAGGTGCGCTGCACCACATAGAAGGCCGTGGCCATCAAGGTGCATCCACCAAACGCGAAAATCACCGCGTTGGTATGCAAGGGTCGCAGCCGTCCAAACGTGATATACGGTATATCCATATTGAGTGCCGGCCAGGCCAGTTCACTCGCTATGTATACACCAACCAAAGCCCCTACAACCAGATAGACAACCGCACAGATGCTGAACGCCCGTACGATGTCAAAGTTGTATGTCTTGTCGTCAGTTGATATCGCAGACACTTTCACACCCCCTTTTCTCATTTAATTGCAAAATTCTCAGCCAAAGATCCAATGGCGTGGCACACGAATAACTTT
>MGXL01000066.1:0-143 GCA_001801365.1 Gammaproteobacteria bacterium RBG_16_57_12
CATCGTGGCCATGACCCTGCTGCTGCATGCGGCTGGCGGCACCAACAGCGGGTTTGGCATCATCCTGATCATCACGGTGGCGGGCACTGCACTGTTGCTGCACGGGCGCAGCGGCACCTTCGTGGCCGTCACCGCGTCACTCG
>MGXL01000066.1:314-901 GCA_001801365.1 Gammaproteobacteria bacterium RBG_16_57_12
CATGGCCCAGTTGAATGAACACATCATCCAGCAACTGGACTCCGGGGTGCTGGTGGTCGACGGGGAACACCGCATCCGGCTGATCAATCAGGCCGCCTGGCAGATGCTGGGTCTGTCCATCGTCGATAAAAACAGACGTCTGGACGAGTCGTCACCCGCGCTGGCCGCGCAGCTTTCGCACTGGCGCGGGCAGCAGGATTACGCGCCCGCCGCCTTCAGCGTTGCGGGCAAGTCCGGCGAATGGCTGCCGGATTTTCACCGCCTGGGCACGCGCAGCGACTCGGGCACGCTGATTTTCCTGCACGACACCTCGCAGATGGCGCAGCAGGCGCAGCAGCTCAAGCTGGCCTCCCTCGGGCGCCTGACGGCGAGCATCGCCCACGAGATCCGCAATCCGCTGGGCGCCATCAGCCACGCCGCGCAGCTACTGGCCGAGCCGCCTGACCAGGATGACACACAACAACGCCTCACCCAGATCATCGGGCAGCATTGCAAGCGAATGAACACCATTATCGAGGATATCCTGCAACTGGGCCGGCGCAGCGCCCATCGCCCCGAACCGATCCCGCTCGCCGCCTGGCTGGAGC
>MGXL01000066.1:928-4619 GCA_001801365.1 Gammaproteobacteria bacterium RBG_16_57_12
TGCGGGTGACGCCGGCCGATATCGAGATCGACATCACCCCCCCGGACACCGTGGTGGAGATGGACGCCGGCCAGTTGCATCAGATCCTGTGGAATCTGTGTGAAAACGGCCTGCATCACAGCCGGCATTATCCCGGCCAGCCCCGGCTGGAGATACGCGGCGGCATCACCCGCGATATCAACACACCGTTTCTGGACATCATCGATCACGGGCCGGGCATTGCGCCCGAGGTGGCCCGGCATATCTTCGAGCCGTTTTTCACCACCGAGCAGCAGGGCACCGGCCTGGGGCTGTATATCTCCCGCGAATTATGCGAAAACAACCGGGCTCGGTTAGAATATCTGCCTGTACCGAGCGGAGGCAGTTGCTTTCGCATCCTCTTCACCAAACCAACACTAAATAGAACAACCGGGTATGGCGCAGCACACAGCACTGATCATTGACGACGAGCCCGATATCCGCGAACTCATGGCCCTGACCCTGGGGCGCATGAATATCGAGACCTTTGCCGCGGAGAGCCTGGCCCAGGCGCAGAAGATGCTGCAGAGCCGCGCCTATGATCTGTGCCTGACCGACCTCAAGCTGCCGGATGGCAGCGGCCTGACGCTGGTCAGCCATATCCAGGCGCATTATCCCGAGATGCCGGTCGCGGTCATCACCGCCCACGGCAATATGGAAGCGGCGGTACAGGCGCTCAAGGACGGCGCCTTCGATTTCGTCTCCAAACCCATCGACCTCGGCCTGCTGCGCAAGCTGGTCAACAGCGCGCTGCAGTTAAAACAGTTCCCCGAATCCGACCGGCGTTCGCGGCACATCCTGCTGGGCGACTCGCCCGCCATGCAGGCCACCCGCTCCATGGTCGCCAAGGTGGCGCGCAGCCAGGCGCCGGTGTATATCAGCGGCGAATCCGGCACCGGCAAGGAGCTGGTGGCGCGGCTGATCCATGAGAAGGGCCCGCATCCCGACCAACCCTTCGTGCCCGTCAACTGCGGCGCCATCCCCACCGAACTCATGGAGAGCGAATTCTTCGGCCACAAAAAGGGCAGTTTCACCGGAGCGGTCAGCGACAAGGCCGGCCTGTTTCACGCCGCCCATGGCGGCACGCTGTTTCTGGATGAAGTGGCCGACCTGCCCCTGCACATGCAGGTCAAACTGCTGCGCGCCATCCAGGAAAAGGCCGTCCGCCCGGTGGGCGAACAGAAGGAAATCCCCATCGATGTGCGCATCCTGGCCGCCACGCATAAAAACCTGGCGCCGCTGGTCGAGGAAGGCCGCTTCCGCCAGGATTTATATTACCGGCTCAATGTCATCGAGCTGAAAGTCCCCGCCCTGCGCGAACGGGCCGAGGACATCCCGCTGCTCACCGGGCACATCCTCACCCGTCTGGCGCAACAGGCCGGCACCCGGCAGCCCGCCATCTCCCGCGAGGCCCTGGCGACCCTGCAACACTACCCCTTCCCCGGCAATGTGCGCGAACTGGAGAATATCCTCGAGCGCGCCATGACCCTGTGCGAAAACAACCTCATCGAACCCGATGACCTGCAACTGCCCGGCGCGGCGCGCAGCGAAACCGCGCCGGACCTGCAATCCGCCACCCTGCCCAGCGGCCTGCCCCTGGAAGAACACCTGGAAACCATCGAACGCAAACTGATCACCGATGCCCTGGAAAAAGCCCGCCACAACAAAACCGCCGCCGCCAAACTCCTGGGCGTCAGTTTCCGCGCCCTGCGCTACCGGCTCAAGAAGCTCGGGATGGAATAGCGGAGCCGCGGGCACGTCTTTTATGCCTGCGAAACATGTAGGGCGGGCACGGTTTTTGTGCCCGCGCGATCCGCTCCGTGAAAACTCACGCGGGCACAAAAAAATGTGCCCGCCCTACATGATCGGTATGAAATACTATGGCCGTGCGGGCGGGTTTATCATGCCCACACAATAATATCCACCACAACCCCGGGACAAAACCATGCCCCGCTACCGGCGCGCGAAAACGGCAGGTGCAACCTATTTCTTCACCCTCGTCACCTGCCGCCGGCAAAACATCCTGTGTGATGAACCCATCCGTACCGCGCTGCGGCACGCCATCCGGCATGTGCAGGCATCGCGCCCCTTCGCCATCGACGCCTGGGTGCTGCTGCCGGATCACCTGCATTGCATCTGGACCCTACCACCCGAGGATAACGACTTCCCCGCCCGCTGGAGCCTGATCAAACGTCATGTCAGCCTCGCCTGCGCTGCGCAATACAAACGCGACGACTGGATCACCCCGGCAAAGCGCAAACATCGCGAATCCACCATCTGGCAACGTCGCTACTGGGAACACCAGATCCGCGACGAAACCGATTACCGGCGCCATATGGATTACATACACCACAACCCCGTAAAACACGGGCTATGCACGGACGTGGCCGCCTGGCCCTATTCGACGTTTCACCGTCATGTCCGGCAAGGCAAATACCCCATCGACTGGGGAACAAGCTACAAAGAAGTGGGCGAGCACAGCTTCGGCGAATAATCCCTGCGGGCACAAACGACGTGCCCGCCCTACGGGGCCGGATTACCCATCCCGGCTTTGCACATTGTCAATTCAATTTACAATTTGCAAAACCTATCCACACACCCAACAGGCGTAGACGTAGGGCGGGCACGCCTTTTTGCCCGCCGCAACGAGTCCCCGGCGGCAGCCCGCGGGCACTAACAACGTGCCCGCCCTACGAGGCTACGGGGCATCCCACAACACCGAAAGCGGCAGAGCCCACAAATCATCGGCAAAAGGCAGGCGCTGTTCGCCAAGGTAGAGCACCACACCGCGTGCGAATTTTTCGCCCGCGGCCTCTGCCAGCACACGCAGCCCGCTGAAATCGCTTTGTCTCACATTTGCCGAGCCACGTAGGGCGGGCACGCCTTATTGCCCGCCTTTGCCCCGCTCAGCGTAGGGCGGACACGCCTTTTTGCCCGCCGCAACGAGTCCCCGGCGGCAGCCCGCGGGCACTAACAACGTGCCCGCCCTACGGGGCTGGGCAGCAGAAACACATTGGCCGAACCGGTAAGCAGAAATCGCCCGGGCCGGCGATCCATATCCACAGCCCGCTTGATGGCCGGGAACAGCTCCGGCGCAAGCTGCACCTCGTCAATCACCATGAACTCCCCCGCCGCGCCCAGCAGGGCCGACGGATCCGAACGCGCCAGCCCTGCCGTCGCCGGGTCATCCAGTGTCAGATACTGCCCGTCTCGGTCCGCGGCAACTTGTTTAGCCAGCGCGCTTTTCCCGGCCTGGCGGACACCATTGATCAACACCACCCGGGTGTCGCCCAGGGCCGCATACGGTGCTTTGCTGACAAATCGCTGGTACATGGCGATATATCAGCCATTGCGTGGCGAATTTGCAAATATTGGCTGGCGTTGGGCAGATATGCTTTCGTTGCCAGCCAGAACGAGGACCCGGTGACTACCCGCGCGGGCACAAAGGACACGCCCAGTCTGGGTTACGAAACCACCCGCAACACGGCCGTAGGGGGGATAAGCGATAGCGCATCCACCTCTTGGTGCTCCGAGGACACATATATCGTTCATCATTCGCAATCCATCCCGGTGGATTGTTGCCGGCTCATCAGAATAGCCCGGTGGATGCGCTATCGCTTATCCACCCGCATACTACATACTGAAAAAACTGGGCATGGAATAAAACACCCTC
>MGXL01000066.1:4634-7206 GCA_001801365.1 Gammaproteobacteria bacterium RBG_16_57_12
ATTGTTTTCACAATTTTACTTGGGTTATATCGGGCTGGCATGCTTCCTGCTTCAGGGTAGGCAAGGCAATCTGGAGCTCCCACCGGCCAAGCCGGACGGGGAAATCACAGAAACCTGAATTCAACAAACAACTGAGGAGATACACATGAAGAAAATACAACAAGGCTTTACCCTGATCGAGTTAATGATCGTGGTCGCCATCATCGGCATCCTGGCCGCCGTCGCGATTCCGGCGTATCAGGACTACACGGTGCGCGCTAGAGTTACAGAAGGTCTCTCTCTGGCAGCTTCTGCCAAAGTTACTGTTTCCGAAAATGCTTCGAACGGCATTGCCGATAAATCCCAAGGTTTTAGTGCACCCCAAGCGACGCCCAACGTAACCAGCTTGGCTGTCAGTAACGCAGGCGTGATTACTATCACTTATACTGCCGCCGCAGGCAACGGCACTATCATTTTAGCTCCTTCCGATGCCTCAGGGGCATTAACAAACACCGCTGTCATCCCCTCCGGCGCAATTCAATGGAGCTGCACGCAGGGCTCACTAGTAGACAATTTCCGTCCGGCACAATGCCGCGGATAGCATAAGCAGCTGAGTAAAAAAAACGCCCCTGCACAGCAGGGGCGTTTTTTTATCAATGTCCCGCATGCCACAGTACTGACGCACACAAACGCTACGCTTTCACCTTAAAGCGCGATATAAGCATGAATTTATTCCACCAGCGTATTGCTCCTCCTTTAATAATGCTGCTCGCCACATTAGTCTGTGTTGGTGCTTATTGGTCGGGACTCTATGGACCGTTGCTGCTGGACGACACATCTAATCTTGGCAGGATTCTCTCTCCAGAATTTGGGCCAGATGATGCCCTAATCAGCCTCCTCAACGACAGCGGACTTCTAAAACGCCCTATTGCTATGCTTAGCTTCATTATCAATGGACTAACCGGAAAAGATCTTTTTTATTGGAAACTAACCAATCTCATTATTCATTTGTGCACTGGTATCCTACTCTACTTTTTGACTACTCGACTGCTCCGCTATGCCAATGCCGACAGCCGCCTCATGGCGGCCATAGTTGCCGCTGTATGGCTACTGCATCCCATACAGGTAAGCACTGTCCTTTATACCGTTCAACGCATGACAGAGCTTTCCGCGCTATTTGTTTTTGCCGCAATACTTTCTTATACCATTGCAAGGGAACGCCAAGAAAAGAGGATGACCGCATGGCCTTTGCAACTCCTCACTTGGCTTATTTTTTTTCCTTTAGGCATATTTAGCAAAGAAAATGCCTTATTATTCCCTATATTCATCTTACTGCTGGAAATCTTTCTGTTTAGTCGGGAATCATTCAATAATCAACGGTTAATCAAAATCGCCTTTTTAGTGCTGCCTTTTATAGTTATTGCAATAGTATTTGCTGGGGACTGGATACTTGCTGGGTATGAAGCCCGCGGCTTCACAGTACTGGAAAGGTTATATACGGAAAGTCGCGTAATTGTTGCCTACCTGGGAATGCTGCTGATTCCCGCACAAAGGCGAATGGGCTTCGCCCATGATGATTTTCCGCTTTCCTATGGGCTCTTGGACCCATGGACCACACTGCCTTCAATAACAGCCATCTTAATACTGATTTTCATCGCCTTCTTCCTACGAAAAAAACACCCTTTAATCGGTTTTGGTATATTGTTTTTCTTTTCCGGCCATGCGATGGAATCAACAGTGATATCACTAGAGCTGATGTATGAGCATCGCAACTACCTTCCCTCATTCGGCATACTTCTCGCAACTGTCGCCACATTAAATATCATCGTAAAGAACCGTACTATCATCACCACCTTTACCACCATTGCATTTTGTCTGCTCATTTTCACAACCCACGTAAGTGCTAATACCTGGTCCTCCGCCGTCACTCTTTATTACTACATGGAAATGACCCACCCACATTCAGAACGACTTGCTGCCATAAAATCCACCCAATTTGCAGACACCCAGCAATATGCTCTTGCGCTCAAGCGACTGGAAGGTTTTAACAGCCTAGGTGCAAGATTTCATCGCCTGAACATCCACTGCCTTGAGAATGGCAGACTTGATAACCAGCTGTTGAACATCGATTTTAACCACGCCAGGCTGGCGGACAATTATGCCGTCATGCAACTGACCGATCTTGCAAACCGCGGCCTTGATAACGAATGTGATTTTTCATCTGAGTTCTTTGTTACACTACTCAATAGATTCTATGAGCTTCCTACACTAACCAACGCTAACCGCCAGATTGTATTAATGTACCGTGCCCACTATCTTTGGGGTATGAATAGGAAAGAGGATGCCTTGGAAACACTAAACAAAACATTCATAATTAATAAAAAAAATCCCATTCCATTATTTCTTGCATGCCAATGGTTACTCGACACGTACAGAATGGAAGAAGCAAAAAGCACCTGCAACACTGCATTGCAGGTGGCAGACAATGACATGTTAGATAAGTACATGAGCTTTGCCAGCAAAACCAGGGCTCGGCTAGAATCACTGGAAACAATTACACATTAGAGAGCATGGGGTCACAAGGAGCATGGTC
>MGXL01000067.1:0-2544 GCA_001801365.1 Gammaproteobacteria bacterium RBG_16_57_12
ATTGCCGGGGCCGGATCATGTTGTTTTGCATGGTTCTTTCAGGATGTGCGGGGCTGCCTGGCCATTGGCAGAAAGATATACGCAGGAATGTGGGAGATGAATACGAAAAGGCGGCCATGCCACGCAATATGGTCATACCCGCTGATGTCAGCCAGGGATTATTGCCCCCTGTAGAGGCCAAGGTGCCGGAGGTGGACGCGGAGGAAATCCCGCCGCGTTATGATCTTGCCGCCAATAAAACACCGGCCAGGGAGGTTTTCATGAGCCTGGTAAAGGGTACGCCCTACAGCATGGTGGTGCATCCCGACATCACAGGTGAAATATCACTGCGCCTGCAGAATGTCACTATCGATGAGGTTCTGCAGGTTATGCGGCATACCTATGGCTTCGCCTATCGCCGCGATGGTAATCGCTATATGATTCTGGGCCAGGGGCTGCAGACGCAGATATTCCCTGTCAACTATCTGAACTTCAACCGTAAAGGGCATTCCAACACACGGGTCTCATCTTCCGAGCTTACCCAGGTTAATAACGCCAGCGAAAATGGCACCACTTCCAGTACATCCACAACCCATGGCATAGAGATCCGGACCGATTCGGCAAGTGATTTCTGGAAGGAACTCAAGGAATCGCTGCAGGCAATTATCGGGGAAAAGGACGGGCGCCGTGTGGTTTCTCAGCCCCAGGCGGGGTTGATGGTAGTACGCGCCATGCCAGATGAACTTGTCATGGTAGAAAAATATCTGGGCATTACGCAGGCGACGGTGAACCGGCAGGTGATACTGGAGGCAAAAATTATCGAGGTTGAGCTCAACGATTCGTTCAAAACGGGAATTAACTGGTCGGCGCTCGGGACATCAGGTAACACCAGCGTGTTGGCCAGCCAGACGGGCGGTGGCACTTTGCTGAATTCAGGTGTCAGTGAGATTTCCGGGTTAGCCGGTAATTTGCAGCCGGGCGGCAGTTATACTCCCATCGCATCAGCCACCATGTCGGCCTTTGGCGGGGTGTTCAGTCTGACTGCGCAGGCCAAGAATTTCAGCGCTTTTCTGGAGCTGCTGAAGATGCAGGGGGATGTGCATGTACTCTCCAGTCCGCGGGTTTCAACGGTGAATAATCAGCGCGCAGTGATCAAAATAGGAGGGGATGAGTTTTTTGTGACCGGCATTTCAAGTTCTTCGACAACGAGTGGTTCCTCAACCACTGAAACACCGACCGTGGAACTTACCCCGTTCTTTTCGGGCATCGCCCTGGATGTCACCCCCCAGATTGATGAAAAAAATAATGTGATTCTGCATATTCATCCTACCGTAAGCAATGTGTCGCAAAAAGATAAAAACTTTATGGTAAGCGGCCGGGCCTTCAGTTTGCCGCTGGCGATCAGCAATATCCAGGAATCGGATAACGTGGTGCGGGCGGAGACCGGACAGGTAATAGTGATCGGTGGCCTGATGAAGGAGGCGACATCGGAAGATAATGCCTCCATTCCCCTGTTGGGAGATATCCCTGTTGTGGGAAACCTTTTCAAGCATCAGCGTTTGATTCGGGTTAAGAAAGAGCTGGTTATCCTGTTGAAGCCGACGGTGGTGGATAACAGCCAGCTATGGACGGAATCGATACGTTCCTCGCAGCAGAGGACAGACAGTATTATGCAGGAGCCTCGATGATGAAGCCCTTGGATACCATTTTCCATGGCTGATGTCGTAATGATGCTTATAAGATACCGTGCCCTGATGATCTGCGGGGGACTGATTCTGCTGGTCTGCCCGGCGAGCATTATTGCGCAACCGACTGATATCAATATGACCGGTGAAGCGCCACAGCTGCTTACAACCTCACAGCTGATGGCTGAAAAGAACTATCAGATGGCAATATCCCATCTGCGCAAGGGACATATTGTGGACGCGCTGGCCATGCTACGGCAGACACTTTCCCGTAATCCGAATCATATACCGGCCGCCAGGCTGGTTGCAGCCATTATCACGGAGGTGCGGGATTCCTCCGCTACCCGGCAGGCAATGGGCGGCAAAATAAAAGACTCGGATGAATTCACTCTGGACCGCGTGCGCCTGGAAAAGATTCTGGTAAATACCGGGATCGATTCCGCCCATGGCAATATTGCAACTCAGCAGCAGGATGCCATTCCATCCGAGGAGCATAAAAAGGCGGTGGAATTTCTGAATCAGATGCTGGCGCGTAACCCGTCACATCAGGCAGCCAGTAGTCTGCTGGGAGAACTTACGGCCGCAGAAAATGCCATGCAGACACCGGGAGCGACTGAAGCGGCAGATCCGTATCGAACTCTGCCAGAGGGCCAGATGCAGCGTGTGCCACGGCCATTTTCACCTCAGGAGAATGCAGAGAACAATTTTCGCAGGGCTGTCATCGCCTTGAAAAATGGGGATCAGCCGCTGGCGCGGGAGCTGCTCCAGCAGGCATTGTCATATAACCATTTGCATCAGCCTGCGGGAGAATTACTGGCCTCTCTCCTGATGCAGGCGGGCCAGTGGGATGAGGCTCGACCGGTGCTTGAGGAAGGGCTTA
>MGXL01000067.1:2570-8065 GCA_001801365.1 Gammaproteobacteria bacterium RBG_16_57_12
ATCATTTTCATATGGCCTGATCCGGGTTTATATCGAGCAGGGAAAATATGATCAGGCGCTTGATGTCATCGACAAGCTAGTGCCGGGTGATCATGTACGGCATCTGCATATCGGGATGCGTGCCTCGATTCTGCAGCGTCTTGGCCAGCACAAGGAATCAAGGGAGGAATACACCAGGGCGATATCATTAAGTCCCGAGGAAGGACGCTGGTGGGTGGGGCTGGGAATTTCTGCCGAGGCGCTGCAGGATTGGCAGGCAGCCCATGACGCCTATCTGAAGGTGCAGACGAATACCCGTATTAGTGAAAATTTGCAGAAATTCGTAAAGCAACGGCTGCTGGTGGTTGAACAATTTCTCTAGAAGGTCTGCCCGGTGGCATCTTGAGCGTCAATCTCAAGTTATTCCTGTAATATAATCCAGAATCACAAGCTGAAAGATGGCTGATCATGCCTGGAAGTGACGCTGCCACACGCATCCTCTGCCATCCGGTCCATTAAAATCCTTTATATCATGACTGCCGGGATAGTAAACTGACCTCTCATTAAAATTATGCGAAGGCATCAAGAGGAAGGTATGGCAGGAAACTGTAAATGGGGCTGTATCTACCCTCAGGGTGTACAGGACAGCACGTGTGGCAGATCTTCCGCCAGGCTGATCTGGCAGATCAGCAGCAAGCCAGAAAAGGCCCCGGCAGATGCGCATACTCGGCATTGATCCCGGGTCGCGCCGGACCGGATTCGGCATTGTGGACCACGCCAAGGGGCGGACCGCCTATGTGACCAGCGGCTGTGTGCGCAGCGACGGGGATGATTTTGCCCGGCGCCTCAAGGAGATCTTCGACGGCATCCGCGAGATCACCCGCACCTACCGGCCGGACGCCATTGCCATTGAAAAGGTGTTCGTCAAGATTAATGTGGACTCGGCGCTGAAGTTGGGCCAGGCCAGGGGGGCGGCCCTGTGTGCCGTGTTGATGGACGAACTGCCGGTCTGTGAATATTCCCCCACCCAGATCAAACAGGCGGTGGTGGGTAAGGGCAATGCGGCCAAACTGCAGGTGCAACATATGGTGAAGGTTTTATTATGCCTGCCGGGTGCGCCCCAGGCGGATGCGGCGGATGCCCTGGCCGTGGCATTGTGTCATATTAATACCTCAACTACTCTGGCGCGGTTGTCGCCCCCGGCCTCTGGCAGGCCGGGGAAAAAAGTAAAGGTGTATAGATGATCGGACGTTTGCGCGGGACACTCCTGGCGAAGCAGGCGCCGGTACTGCTGGTGGATGTCGGCGGTGTCGGCTATGAGCTCGAGGCCCCCATGAGCACCTTTTATCAACTGCCGGCCGAAGGTAGCGTGATTACCCTGCATACCCACCTGGTGGTGCGGGAGGACGCCCACCTGCTGTATGGCTTCGCCACGGAAAACGAACGCAAGCTGTTCCGCAGCCTGATCAAGGTCAACGGGGTGGGCGCCAAACTCGCGCTCACCATACTCTCCGGCATTTCCGCCGATGACTTCGCCCGTTGCATCCAGGGCAATGACAGCGCCACCCTGGTGCGACTGCCGGGCATCGGCAAGAAGACCGCCGAACGCCTGATCGTGGAAATGCGCGACCGGGTCGATGACTGGCTGGAGGGGGCCACGCTAAGTCTGCCATCGGTGACTGTCCCCGGCGGGGCATACAGTGTGATGGATCCCGCCAGAGAAGCTATGAGCGCCCTGATCGCCCTGGGTTATAAACCGCAGGAAGCGAGCCGTATGGTCAATGGGGTGGATGCGTCGGGTAAATCCAGCGAAGAGATCATCCGGGCCGCACTGCAGTCGGCGGTGCAATGATGTATAGGGATATACGAACATCGCGGGAGCCATGAGACAGGAAAGCCGCTGGATAATCAGGTAGTATAGTGGCCGTCGCATCGGCATGAAGAGAATCTGAAATAATGATCGAAACCGACCGTTTGATCTCGGCACATCAGGTCCATGAAGAAGAAGCCATCGACCGGGCCATCCGCCCGTCCCGCCTGGCCGATTACATCGGGCAACGGGTGGTGCGCGAGCAAATGGAAATCTTCATTTGCGCCGCCCGCGGCCGTGCCGAGGCCCTGGACCATACGCTGATCTTCGGTCCGCCTGGCTTGGGCAAAACCACCCTAGCCAATATCATCGCCCATGAAATGGGGGTCAAGATCCGTCAGACCTCGGGTCCGGTGCTGGAGCGCCCCGGCGATCTCGCCGCCCTGCTCACCAATCTTGAACCGCACGATGTGTTGTTTATCGATGAAATCCACCGGCTCAGCCCCGTCGTCGAGGAAGTGCTCTATCCGGCTATGGAAGACTATCAGCTGGACATCATGATCGGCGAGGGTCCGGCGGCCCGTTCCATCAAGCTGGAATTGCCGCCGTTTACCCTGGTCGGGGCGACCACCCGCGCCGGCCTGCTCACCTCGCCGCTGCGCGATCGCTTCGGGATAGTCCAGCGCCTGGAATTTTACAATACCCAGGATCTGGTCACGATAGTCACCCGATCGTCGGGTATCCTGCGCATCGAAATCGATAGCGGCGGGGCGGCGGAGATTGCCCGCCGCGCGCGCGGCACTCCGCGTATCGCCAACCGCTTGCTGCGCCGGGTACGTGATTACGCCCAGGTCAAGGCGGATGGCCATATCTCGGTGCAGGTGGCGCAGCGCGCCCTGGACATGCTCGATGTCGATAACGAAGGCTTCGACATGATGGACCGCAAGCTGTTGTTGTCCCTGATTGAAAAATTCGACGGTGGGCCGGTGGGCATCGACAGCCTGGCGGCGGCCATCGGCGAGGAACGCGGCACGATCGAGGATGTGCTGGAACCCTATCTGATCCAGCAGGGATTCATGATGCGCACCCCGCGTGGACGTGTCGCGACCCGGACGGCGTATCTGCATTTTGGAGTAATGCCCGGCAAGCATTCCGTTGCGGCGGCGCCCTCCCCGGATCTTTTCGAAGAGTAACTCACAGCTTTCGAATTATTTTGCATGGATAGTGTCAGAGGCTTTGCTAACGTGGCGGAATTTGGCTGGCCGGTACGGGTCTACTATGAAGATACCGATAGCGGTGGTGTGGTGTACCACACCAACTATCTGAAGTATATGGAGCGGGTGCGCACCGAATTCCTGCGCGCCAGGGGATTCGAGCAGGATGAACTGCTTCACAGATACGGTATTATTTTTGCGGTACATTCCCTGACGGTCGATTTTCTGAAGCCGGCGCGTTTTAATGACTTGTTGCGGGTTACCGCCCGCATCAGCGAGCATGGCCGGGCCAGCATCGTTTTTGCACAGGCCATCCTGCGGGATACCCAAAATACCGTGCTGTGCCGGGCGCAGGTAAAAGTCGCCTGTCTGGACAGTGCCCGGTTTCGACCAACGCCGATTCCTGAAAACATACTTGTGGAGATCGCTGATGACGGCTGATTTGTCATTCCTTCATTTGATTGCCGGCGCCAGTCTGGTTGTGCAGCTGGTGATGCTGATGCTGCTGGCCGCCTCGGTGCTGTCCTGGTTCGTGATCTTCCGCAAGGCGAAGATGATCCGCCAGGCGCGCGCCCAGGCCGATGCCTTTGAAAAGGAGTTCTGGTCGGGCGCGGATCTGTCGCAACTCTATCGGCGCATCAGTTCCGAGGGGGACGAGGCGGTGGGGATGGCCGCCATCTTCCAGGCCGGCTTCAAGGAATATGCCCATCTGCACAAGGAGCATGGCATCCAGCCCGATGCCCTGCTGGAAGGTACCCGGCGCTGTATGCGCGTGGCCCAGACCCGTGAAATGGATGGGCTGGAAGCCAATCTGCCCTTTCTGGCCACCGTGGCGTCCACCAGTCCCTATGTGGGCCTGTTCGGTACCGTGTGGGGCATCATGAATTCATTCCGCGCCCTGGGGCAGGTGAATCAGGCCACCCTGGCGATGGTGGCGCCGGGAATATCCGAGGCCCTGATCGCGACTGCCATGGGTCTGTTTGCCGCGATACCCGCCGTTATCGCCTATAACCGTTATGTGACCAACATCGATCGACTGGAAAGCCGCTACAACACCTTTACGGATGAGTTTTCCAGCATCCTGCAACGGCAGACCTATAAACAATGAACGCGGCAAACAAGAAGCCATCGCGCCGCCGGCCGATGGCGGAAATCAATATCGTGCCCTATATCGATGTCATGCTGGTGTTGCTGGTGATCTTCATGATCACCGCGCCGCTGTTGACCCAGGGCGTCAAGGTGGAATTGCCGCAGGCCTCGGCGGAGCCTTTACCCCCCGAATCCAAGGAGCCGGTGGTGGTCACCGTGGATACGAAAGGCAATTATTATCTGAACATCGGCGACAACCAGAAAAAACCGATCGCCGCCGAGGCCCTGGTCAACAAGGTCGGCGCGGTGCTGCGGCGTCAGCCCGACACCCCGGTGCTGGTGCGGGGTGACCGCGACGTGGCCTATGGCAGGGTGGTCACCGCCATGACCCTGCTGCAGCAGGCCGGCGCGCCGAGCGTGGGTCTGATGACGGAAGCGCCTGAACCCGCACCGCGCCGAAGATAAACATGCTCAAGGAGCTCGCCGACAGCCCGCGTTCCCTGCTGTATGCCGTGCTGGTGCACATCGTACTGCTAGGCCTGCTCGTAGTCAGTCTGGAGCTGACCTCGCCGCCGATGCCGGTCGCGCCCACGGTCAATGTGGTGCAGGCGCGGGTGGTGGATGACAGCAAGCGCCGCGAAGAACAGCAGCGCAAGGAAGAGGAATTGCGCCAGGCCGAGACCAGGCGTCAGGAAGAACAGCGCCAACAGGAGCAGCGACGCCGGGAAGAGGAGCAGCGTCAGACGCAGATTAAGCGCCAGGAAGAACAGCAGCGCAAAGAGGCGGAACAGCGCAGCCTGGAGGAAAAGCGCCAGGCCGAACAACTGAAGCAACGTCAGGAGCAGGAGCGTCAGCGTGCCGAGGCGCAAAAGCGCAAGGCCGAGGAGGACAGCCGCCGCGCCGAGGAAGAGGAAATGCGCCGCCTGCAAATGGCTGAAGAACAGGATATGATACGGGCGGAGCAGGAGCGGCGCCTGGCGTCCGAGATCGACAAATACCGTATGCTGATTGCGCAGAAGGTGGAGCGCAACTGGCTGCGGCCCGCGGGCGCGAAATCTGGCATGTCCTGTACGGTCAAGGTGCGTCTGGCCCCTGGCGGACATGTGATGGAGGCCCAGGTGGTGAAGACTTGTGGTGATACTGCTGTGGATCATACCGTGGAAGCGGCGGTAAACATGGCCTCACCCTTGCCGGTACCGGCAGATCCGCAGTTATTCGAACGCATGCGTGAAATCAATTTTATTTTCAAGCCGAAACAATAATGAAAAGATTCAATGTCATTTTGCTCGTGATATTTTGGTGTCAAATCTCTCTGGCTCAGGCGGCCCCTCTGACCATCGAGATCACCCGCGGAGTGAGCGGCGCATCACCGATCGCGATCGTGCCCTTCGGTGTCGAGAATG
>MGXL01000067.1:8090-14665 GCA_001801365.1 Gammaproteobacteria bacterium RBG_16_57_12
GGTGATCAGCGCCGATCTGCATCGCAGCGGCCGTTTTGCCCCGCTGCCGGAAAAGGATCTGATCTCCCGGCCCACCGATGGCAAGCAGGTGAACTACGGCGACTGGCGCTTGCTGGCCGCGCCCAATCTGGTCGTCGGCAAGGTCAAGGGCATCGGTGAGAATCTCTATGAAGTGCGGTTTCAGTTGCTGGATGTCTACAAGGCGCAACAGTTGACCGGTTATGTGTTGCGTACCGATGGCGCCCGCCTGCGCCAGGTCGCGCACCATATCAGCGATATCATTTACCAGCAATTGACCGGCGAGCCGGGCGTCTTCACTACCCGCATCGCCTATGTCACGGCTGAAGCAGTCAAGGGCAAGCAGCGTTATTCCCTGCAGATCGCCGATGTGGATGGTTATAACTCCCGGCGCATGTTGACTTCACCGCATCCGATCATGTCGCCCACCTGGTCACCAGACGGCAAGCAGTTGGCCTATGTCACCTTTGAAAAACGGCGCGCGGAAATCTATGTCCAGGAGCTGGCGACGGGCAAACGCAGGGCGCTCAGTTCCTTCGAGGGGATCAATGGCGCCCCGGCCTGGTCACCGGACGGCAAACGCATGGCACTGACCTTGTCACACGACGGTAATCCGGAAATCTATATCATGGATCTGGCCAGTGGGGCGCTCCAGCGCATTACCCAGAATTACGCGATAGACACCGAGGCCGTGTGGGCCCCGGATGGAAAGTCGCTGGTGTTTACCTCGGATCGTGGTGGCACACCGCAGTTGTATCAGTATTCACTGGGCAACGGTACCGTGAAGCGTCTGACCTTCGAAGGTGACTATAACACTCGGGCATCCTTTTCGCCTGACGGGCGCAAACTGGCTATGGTACACAAGGAAAAAGGCCTGTATCGTATAGCGGTCATAACGCTGGAAACGGGCGTCATGCAGGTGGTAACCGATGCCCGTCTGGATGAATCCCCGAGTTTTGCCCCCAATGGCAGTATGATAATCTATGCCACCGAACGGGGCGGAAAAGGCGTGCTGGCGGCCGTGTCGGTGGATGGGAGTGTCTCGCAGCGCCTAGGCCTGCAGGAAGGTGATGTCAGGGAACCGGCCTGGTCACCAAAGAATTAAAATAAGCTTTTTTATATCAATTAAGTATCTGGGAAGAAGGAGAATAGAATCATGAAAAAATTACTACTGTTGCTTGCGGTGTTGTCGACCGTAATCCTGTTTGGTTGCGCACCCATGAAGAAAGACAAACCCCTCGGTGCAGAAGTGGTTCCGGAAAAGACGCCCGAGGAAGCCCCGGAAGAAGCGGCGAAGACTACCGGCGTTACCGACCAGGGTGCTGTTACCGCAAAGGCTGTGCAGGAACAGGCCTTCGCGGGCCATGTTCTGGATGATCCCAAGAGCCCGCTGTACACCAAGGTGATCTATTTCGAATATGACAAGAGCGATATCAACCCCGAGTTCCTCGATATCATTGCCGCTCATGCCAAGTATCTGTCGGCCAACCCCAACGCCAGGGTCACCCTGGAAGGCCATGCCGATGAGCGCGGTTCCCGCGAATACAATATCGCCCTGGGTGAGCGCCGTGCCAATACCGTGCGCCAGACGTTGCTGTTGCAGAGCGTCGGCAAGGGTCAGTTGAAGAGCGTGAGCTATGGTGAAGAGCGTCCGGCGGATATGGGGCATGACGAAGCGGCTATGGCCAAGAATCGTCGCGTCGAACTGGTTTATACCGCCCGCTGATCGTTAATGGCCATTACCGTCTTGCGCACTACACGAACCACCGGTCGTTTACGAATGGCCGGTGGTTTATGCTGTCTGCTGCCAGGTTTATTGTCCATAACCACGTTTACTCATGCGGCATCGGGCGATCTGGCGCCGGTGGAGGATATCTCGCAACGACCCGGCGGAGCAAAGAGCGCCGCGCGCCTCGCGGCCCAGCCCCCCGTTTTGCCGATCGAGGCGCGGGTCGAACAGCTGGAACGCACCCTGCAGAATCAGAGTCTGGTTGAGTTGCTGACGCAACTGCAGGCCTTGCAGCAGGAAGTCCAGCGCCTGCAGGGCATGGTCGAAGAGCAGGGCCATGTCCTGGAAGGCGTGAAAAACCGCCAGCGCGATCTGTATCTGGATATCGACCGCCGTATGGGTAACCTGGAACGTCAGGGAGTAGCCGGTGGAGGTCAGGGTGCCCTGAACGCCAGTGCGCCTCCGGCCGTGCCGGTCACGCCGGCGCTGGCGGAGGCTGCGGATCCGGCACAGGAACAGGCCCTGTACCAGGAGGCCTTCACGCACCTCAAAGAGGCGCGCTATGAACAGGCTATCGCGGCATTCAAGGATTACCTGGGACAATATCCAAACGGCAAATTCCTCGATAATGCCCACTACTGGCTGGGCGAATCCTATTATGCGACCCGGCAGTTCGATCCGGCGCGCCAGCACTTCGGCAAGGTGGAGGCCAATCGCGACAGTGCCAAGCGTGCCGATGCCATGCTCAAACTGGGCTATTCCCACTATGAGATCAAGGAGTGGGAACAGGCGCGTGCCCTGTTCGAGGCGCTCATTACTCAATACCCCGGCACTACCGCCGAGCGTCTGGCCAAAAAGCGCTTACAGGATATGACGCAGGCCGGCCATTGATCGCGCCGATCGTGCACCCACAGGATCGCCGCCTCTAATCGATTGTGCGCCTGCTGATTCATGAGCCGATTACGCATCACCGAGATATTCCATTCCCTGCAGGGTGAGTCCCGCTCCATGGGCTGGCCGACGGCATTTATCCGCCTGACCGGCTGCCCGCTACGCTGTGGTTATTGTGATACCGCCTATGCCTTTGCGGGCGGAGAATGGATGACCATCGACCATATCCTCAACCAGGTGACGGGCTTTGGCGCACATCATGTCACCGTCACGGGGGGGGAACCGCTGGCGCAGCCGGATAGCCTGCTGCTATTGACCCGCCTATGTGACGCCGGGTATGAAGTTTCGCTGGAGACCAGCGGCGCGCTGGACATCTCCGCGGTCGATCCGCGGGTGATCAAGGTGATGGATCTCAAAACACCCGACTCGGGCGAGATGAAGAAAAATCTCTACAGCAATCTGGCGCATCTCCAGGCGCAGGATCAGGTGAAATTTGTGCTGTGCAGCCGCGAGGATTATGACTGGGCGAAGGATATGCTGCTGGAATACGGGATTGCCACACGCTGCGAAGTCCTGTTTTCCCCGAGCCATGGGCAATTGGCGCCCAGGACCTTGGCCGAGTGGATCCTGTCGGACCATTTGCCGGTGCGTTTCCAGATTCAGTTACATAAAATCCTCTGGGGGGCGGAGCGCGGGCGATGAATAAAAGAGCGGTCATCCTGCTTTCCGGCGGGCTGGACTCGGCCACCGTGCTGGCCATGGCCAGGCAGCGGCAATACGACTGTTATGCCCTGAGTTTTGCCTATGGCCAGCGCCATGGCAGTGAGCTGGATGCGGCCCGACGTGTGGCACAAGCCCTGGCAGTCTGTGAACACCGCATCGTCCACCTGGATCTCGCGGCCTTCGGCGGTTCGGCGCTCACCGATCTCGCCATCCCGGTGCCCGAGGCGCCCGGCAAAGGCATACCCGTCACCTATGTGCCGGCGCGCAATACCATCTTTCTGGCCATGGCGCTGGGCTGGGCCGAGGTGCTGGGCGCGCAGGATATCTTCATCGGCGTCAATGCCGTGGACTATTCCGGCTATCCCGACTGCCGTCCTGACTATATCGCCGCCTTTCAACACATGGCCAACCTCGCCACCCGGGCCGCTGTTGAGGGCCGGTCGATGACCATCCATACGCCGCTGATGACTCTCGGCAAGGCCGCGATCATCGAGGAAGGGCTGCGCCTGGGCGTGGATTACCGGCTCACCGTATCGTGCTATCAGGCGGATGAACAGGGACGCGCCTGCGGTGTCTGCGACTCCTGTCGGCTGCGCCGGGAAGGATTCGCCGCCGCCGGGGTGGCGGATCAGACTTATTATCGTGTATCCGCATAGGATCCTGTATGCCACCCACCCTAACCACCATTGCACTGCTGAGTATCAGCAATCTGTTCATGCTGTTTGCGTGGTACGCGCATCTCAAACATCTCAGCGCCAAGCCCTGGATGATTGCCGTGGTGGTGAGCTGGGGGATCGCCTTTCTGGAATACCTGTTTCAGGTTCCGGCGAACCGCATTGGTTATACGGTGCTCACTATCGGCCAGTTGAAAATACTTCAGGAGGTCGTCACCCTATCCGTGTTCGTGCCGTTTGCGCTGCTCTATCTCAAGGAGCCGCTCAAGCTGGATTACCTGTGGGCTTCGTTATGTATCCTCGGCGCGGTATTTTTTATGTTCCGCGATAGATTCTGATGCTGAGATGATGCGCGCATGATCGTACTGTTGACGGACTTCGGCCTGAGCGGCCCCTACGTGGGGCAGATGAAGGCGGTGCTTTGTCGCGAGGCGCCTGCCGTGCCGGTGATCGACCTGTTTCATGATCTGCCGGTCTTCGATATCAAGGCGGCGGCTTACCTGCTTGCGGCCTACGCCAGCGAGTTTCCGGCGGGAACAATTTTTGTGTGCGTGATCGATCCGGGCGTGGGCAGTCACCGGCGTGCCGCGATGGTGCAGATCGACGGCCGCTGGTTCGTTGGTCCTGACAATGGTCTGTTCAATATTGCCGCGGCCCGGGGCGAGGATGTGCAATGGTTTGATATCACCTGGCGGCCGGAGCGTCTGTCGGCCAGTTTTCATGGACGTGATGTATTTGCACCGGTCGCCGCCCGGCTGGCGCGGGGCGAGCGGCCGGCCGGCGAGCAGCGTGATCTGACGCAACGCCTGCTGCCCGGCTGGCCCGACGAGCTTTGGGAAGTTGTGTATATCGATCACTACGGCAACGCCATGACGGGTGTGCGGGCGTCCAAGCTGTCACGGCAAGCCAGAATTCTGGTTCATGGGCGTACACTGGGGTGGGCACGCACCTTTTCCGATCAGGTGCCCGGCCAGGGTTTCTGGTATGAAAATGCCAATGGTCTGGTCGAGATTGCTGTCAATCAGGGCCGGGCCGACCGGCAGTTCGACATCGGGCCTGGTGATGTCATCACCAGGCAGGACTGAGCTAAAACGAGTTATATTTGTGTCAGCCGACGGGCCAGGTCGCGCCAGCCAGACAGTGCGGCGGCACCGATGTGATGTGCATCGAAATCAGTGCAGGCATCGCCCACGGCTTGCATAACATCGGGTGGTAGTGCTTGTATGGCCATCGGAAGAAGAATGCGGTCTTCTTTTAAAATGTGGCTGCGCAAAAGATCGATGTAGTTCCGGGCATAGGCAATGAACTGCCGCTGGGTGTCTGTATCGATAGGGCCCTCTGCCGAGCCGATTTGCAGTAAGACTCTCACAATTTGTCTGCCTTCGGTATGTTCTGCCAACAGACACTGCATCGGGTCGGATTCGCTTGAAAATCCAAACTTCAGCATGGCGCTGAATAACAGTTCTTCCTCTTTGCCATGATGGCAGTGATCGACAAACTCATTGAAGAAATCGGCAAAATCCCTGATCTGTGCCGGAGTGATGGATTGCCCATGCCGCTCGCTGGAATTGATTAACCGTTCCAGGGCATTGAGTACTGATTCGATCTGGCGGTGTTCCGCCATCAGGTTGCCAATAGCCGTTAGCATTGTGTCATGCCCCAAAAAAAAGAGGATTCAGCATGCAGCTCTGAATCCTCGTGCGTTGGTTGAGAGAGGGTGGGTAACCAACAAAACCTTATGACATGATGATATCCGCTTAGTTTACAAAAAAATTTACTTGCGTTTCAAGCTAAGCTGTCCAATCGTCACATTCTTCAGCATATCCTCATATAAAGCGCGGACCGGCTTATAAAATACATGTAAGGGGCAGGGCTGATCATCGTTGCATTCACCCAGACCGAAGGCGCATTCCTTCTTCTGAGTAGCCGTCGGCCCCTGGATCATATCCAGTACCTCCGAAATGGGGCGATGCATGGCGCTTTCCATAATGGTAAATCCGCCGCCCCATCCCTTGCGCGAATCGACAAAACCATGTTTTGCCAGTTGATTCAAAATCTTGCCCAGGTAATTCGCCGGGACATCAATGGCCTTTGCGATATCCTGTCCTGAGATGCATTTATCAGGATTCTCAGCCAAGTAACCGAGTACATGCAGTGCGTGTTTACCTGTCTGGCTGATCATCCTTAGACCTCTTTAAGCATGAGTATATGAACTGAGATTGATGGTGTCAATGTCTGCCGCAACATTTTTTTAATACCCTTTGTGCCCATTAAAAATAACATTAAGTTACCTGCTATTGTTGCGCCGGGCAATCCCTTGCGAGGCATTCTCCAGCAGGGGTTTTAGATACATGCCCGTATAGGAGTATTCGCAGTTGACCACGTCCTCCGGTGTGCCGCAGGTCACCACAGCGCCTCCCTTATCACCACCCTCGGGCCCCATGTCGATGATCCAGTCCGCGGTCTTGATGACATCGAGATTGTGCTCGATGATGATGATGGTATTGCCCTTGTCGCGCAAGCGCGTCAGCACGCCCAGG
>MGXL01000067.1:14681-15330 GCA_001801365.1 Gammaproteobacteria bacterium RBG_16_57_12
GAAAGTGTAAACCGGTGGTGGGTTCATCCAGGATATAGAGGGTCTTGCCGGTGTCGCGCTTGGAAAGCTCGCGGGCCAGCTTTACCCGCTGGGCCTCGCCGCCAGACAGCGTGGTGGCGCTTTGTCCCAGGCGGATATAGCCCAGCCCCACATCGATCAGGGTCTGCAGCTTGCGGGCAACGGCGGGGATGGCCGCGAAGAAGGCACAGGCGTCCTCGATGGTCATTTCCAATATCTCATGGATATTTTTGCCCTTGTAGTGAATTTCCAGGGTTTCGCGATTGTAGCGTTTACCCTTGCAGACATCGCAGGGGACATAGATATCCGGCAGAAAGTGCATTTCCACCTTAATCATGCCATCGCCCTCACACGCCTCGCAGCGTCCGCCACGCACGTTAAAACTGAAGCGTCCCGGTGAATAGCCGCGTGAGCGTGCCTCGGGTGTGCCGGACAACAATTCACGAATCGGGGTGAACAGGCCGGTATAGGTGGCGGGATTGGAACGTGGCGTACGGCCGATCGGGCTTTGATCGATATCCACCACCTTGTCGAAATGTTCCAGGCCGTGTATGGCCGAACAGGGGGCCGGTTTATCCGCGCTGCCGTACAGGGATCTGGCGGCGAGGCGATACAGGGTGTCGTTGATCAG